>CBDVAV010000189.1:0-8033 GCA_965372055.1 uncultured bacterium
AATACCAGGAGGCCTTTTCTTATCGATAATTCTTTTAATATCATTTCAAACCAAAATTTTTTCTTTAATATAAAGAATAAAACTGTTGAGATCCTTTAAATTTGTCATTATCCCAGTTATGGAGGCATGTTTATTAGAAATCCATTGTTCTAAGAAATCACCTTTTATTCTTCAGGTTCATAACCCGGCATCCCATAAATATTAGCTACCACCAAACCAGCAATCCCATATTATACAGCCATGTAAAAAGCATCCACCAGACCTATGTCTAATACCGGGATCATAGACAAGGAATGTTCAATAAAAGCAAATGGGAGCCCGATCAATAGACCTATCAATATTCCAAACCTTAAACCTTGTACTGTCTTATTGTTTCCTTCTACTCCTTTCGGGTAAATGTAGGAAAAGAGCAGGCTGAAAATCAGATATCCCACCGATAGATAAAGCCAGATTGGAGAAGCCCTCATACCATCAGTTGGATAAAAGTTGCTCATTAAGTAACCGTACCAAATAAAGTCCAAAGCAAAAAGAATCAGAAATGTAGCCAGGGTTGATAATAGAAATTTATTGCCCATAACAATGTGGTTTTTAGTAAGATAGAGAGAATCTGTGAAAACCACAACATTTAATGCTCTATAACCACATGCTGATAAGAAATGTTTAGGCTCTACGAAATAATTTTATAAAGTGTCCAACGCAACAAAACAACTACTTATTCAGTACTAATAAGTAATCTAAAAACAATCATTTAATACATTATGCTAACCAACTACTTCAAAATCGCTTTCAGGAGTTTTACTAAACATAAAACCTTTACCCTGCTCAATATACTAGGCCTGGCACTTGGAATGGCTGCCAGCTTGCTTATTTTACAATATGTGAAATATGAAAGCAGTTACGATACATTTCATAGTAATGCTAATAGTATCTACCGGATTCAATATAACCAGTACCAAAATGGAAACCTCACTTTTGAATGTGCCGCCGCAGTACCTGCTGTGGGGCCAGCATTAAATGATAATTTTGAAGAAGTAAAGCAATTTACCAGGCTTTTCCCGGTTAGCGGGGTAGTAGCCTACAGAGACTCCGATTTGGGAGAGATTTCTTTTCGTGAAGAGAAAATGCAAATTGCTGATCCCGCCATTTTTGAAGTCTTTGATTTCAAACTGTTGAAAGGCAATGTTGAAACATGTTTGGATGGGCCAAATAAGGCGGTGATCTCGGCAACTACAGCTAAAAAATACTTTCATGATGAAGACCCAATTGGGAAACGGATAAACTGGGACGGAACCTGGGAATTTGAAATTACGGGAGTTGTTGAAGATGTTCCCAAAAATTCCCACATAACATTCAACTTTTTGTTCTCCTACCAAACACTTAATGACAGAACTGGCAATGCATCTGAAACATCCTGGGGTTGGTATGATTTCAATACCTATATCCTAATTGATCCTAATGCCAATGTAGAAACCCTGCAAGCAAAATGGGATCAACATCTTCTGGAAGTAAGAGGAGAATCTTGGGATAAGTCTAATAGCAAGCAAGAATTTATTTTCCAGCCAATGTTGGATATACATTTGTATTCTGATCTGTTGCAGGAGTCAAATCCTGATGAGCAAGGTGATGGGGACGCAGTTTATTTTTTAACCATTATCGCATTCTTTATCCTGATTATAGCTTGGGTGAACTATATTAATTTATCTACAGCCAAGTCATTCGAACGTGCCCAGGAAGTGGGTATAAGGAAGGTGATGGGAGCCTATAACGCACAATTGAGAAACCAGTTTATTGCAGAATCAATACTTATCAACTTGTTCGCGATGTTGATAGCTATTTTGGTAGTTATTGTCAGTTGGCCCTTTTTCTCTTCGATGACAGGGCGTGCCATTCCATTTTCATTACTATATGAACCGACGTTCTGGATTTTGGCAGGAGGGTTATTCCTTGCAGGGGCCTTGTTATCTGGATTTTATCCGGCATGGGTTCTCTCATCATTTAAACCTGCTGTTGTATTGAAGGGTAAGTTGAGTGCCACAGGTCAAGGTGCATTGATGCGTAAGGGATTGGTAGTATTCCAATTTTTTGCTTCTGTAATATTAATCAGTGGCACCCTTATAGTTTCCAGCCAACTGGATTTTATGAAAAACCAGGACTTGGGCATCAATATTTTGAAAACTATGGTGATAGAAGGCCCAGGGGTTACTGATTCATTGTACACTCAGAAATTGGAATCCTTTAAAACAGAAACCTTGAGAATCAGTGGTATCTCCAGCATGACGGCATCGTCTAATGTTCCAGGAAATGAAATCTTCTGGACCAGGGGCATAAGGCGGTTATCAGGTGGCCCAGAATCCTCAATTACGGTATATAATGTTGGGATTGATCATGATTATATTCCTTCTTTTGACCTGAAGGTTCTGGCCGGGAGAAATTTCAGTAAGGATTTCCCTTCAGATAATCAAGGTATTTTGCTTAACAGATCATTGGCGACCGCCATTGAGTATATAGACCCTGAAGAGGCAATTGGAGAAAAGGTTGTTTTGGGAGGGGATACATTAGAGGTCGTGGGAGTGGTAGACGATTACCACCAGATGTCCCTGAAAAACAATACCGCCCCCATTGTAATGCGGCTTACAAGTTCATCTTCTTTTTTCGCTTTCAAAATTGAATCAGAAAATTATCAGAAGATATTAGGGGAAGTGAAAAGTTCCTGGGATGAATTTTTCCCCGGCAATCCCTACGATTACTTCTTTTTGGATGAATTCTTTAACCGGCAATATGATCCAGATCGTCAATTTGGGCAGGTTTTCGGACTTTTTTCCATGCTTGCTATATTTGTTTCATGCCTTGGATTGTTTGGCTTAGCCTCATTCATGACCGCCCAACGAACCAAAGAAATTGGTATCAGAAAAGCATTGGGATCAACTGTGCCTGCTATTTCCATACTACTTGCCAGTGGATTTGTACGCCTGGTGATTATTGGGGCATTGATTGCTACTCCAATCGCTTGGGTCATCATGTCAACGTGGCTGGAAACATTTCCATATCATATCAATATTAACCCTTTGATATTCGTGGTTTCAGGGTTGATTGTAATTGTTATCGCGGTTGGCTCAGTTGGCTATCAAACCATCAAAGCAGCTTTGGCCAGCCCCGCGGACACTTTGAGGTACGAATAGTTGAGTTTTCCCATAGGGACTCCTTTGGAGCGGGTTTCGGGTTTCGGGTTTTGGGTTTTGGGTTTCGGATTTTGGGTTTAGTATTAAAAAAAGATATGAGGGAAGAATATCGAAATGTGTTTTGCCAGTATTTTATGGCACAGCTTTGCTACTCATAAGCTAAAGAGTCCTTTCGAGAATATAAACATCTAAAAGGTAACTTTATTCCTTAATTTTGAAAATGACAGTACACACAAGAGATGCTTCGGGGTTACTTTGTATCTTTGAAGAGGAAAATGATTTTTTATGAAATTTGTAAATAGGAATAAACCTGATAAATGGAAAAAAGATATCACAACTTCTGTTGATTTTTACAATCAATGGTTTTTAAAATTTGCTCCTAAAACCTTTCGAGAAACAAGAATACATACAACAAAAGAGGTAGAAACTGCTCTAAAAAAGACAGAAAACCTATTAAATCTTAGCCCTAGAGTATTATCAGAGAATCCAAATATTCTCCCAATGTTGAGAATGTCAACTTGCCCTCCAATTGCCAGAGACAGGCTTATAGGATTATCTTATGTGACACCAAGCTTGGTTAAGTCACTGGAATCAAACAAGCTGCCTAAAAGAATGGACAGCCATAAGTTTGATAGAGAATTGACAAAACTTTGTGATACAATTCAAAAACTTATTGACCCAGATATATTTACGTGGATTGAAAAAAAGAATACTCCATCTGAAACTGAAATAGAACGAGCTGCAACTATTGTAGCGGATAGGTTATGCGGAGCTGTTGCCGACCCAATAATTCGGAATGCTCAAGAAAAGAGGCAACTTTCTGTTATTACCAAATGGTTAGAGGAAAGAAATTACAGAAAACTTGAACCTAATGAGACTAATGACTTTAGGGAATTTCCTAAAGGCACTTTTGACTTTCATTATAATGTCCCTGTGAATTTGAATGAAGAGAAAACTGTCAATATTCCTGTGGACGTAATTATAAATCCTCGCAAAAATAATAAAGCAAATATTCCAATTTTAGTGGAGGCAAAATCCGCAGGAGATTTCACCAATGTTAATAAACGGAGAAAAGAAGAAGCTGTAAAAATGTCGCAGTTACGAAACACCTATGGTGATAAAATACAGTTTGTATTGTTTCTCTGTGGTTATTTTGATAGTGGCTATTTAGGTTACGAAGCTGCCGAAGGAATTGATTGGGTTTGGGAACATAGAATTGAAGATTTTTCAATGTTGGGTATATGATAGGTAGTGTGCAAAATATTGAGAAGAAACGAATAATTATCCAAAACAGGATTGATAAATCGAAGTCAAATAAAGAGAGGAACAAATTAGGTCAATTTGCAACTCCTAACAATTTGGCTGTAGATATACTTCAACAAACAAAACAATACTTAAGCACTGAGCAATCTTTATCTTTTTTAGACCCTGCTATTGGAAGTGGGTCGTTCTTTTCTGCTTTTCAACAAGTTTTTCATGATTATACATTTGATAAACTTCTTGGCTATGAGATTGATAATCAATTTGCAGAAGTTGCAACTTCGCTGTGGCAAAATGATGGTCTTGAAGTTATTCATAGTGATTTTACAAAAATAGAACCATCGGACATCAACAAAGTCGATTTGCTTGTTTGCAATCCTCCTTATGTAAGACATCACCATTTAACAGAAGATGATAAACAACGTTTAGTTAATTACACGAAATCAAGACATGGCTTGTCTGTCTCAAAGCTCGCAGGGTTTTATTGTCATTTCATATTTAAAGCTCATGATTTTGTAAGAACTAATGGAATCAGTGTTTGGTTGATACCTAATGAATTTTTAGTTGTAAATTATGGGAAAACGATAAAAGAATATTTGCTTAGAAACGTTCAATTGTTAAGAATTCATCGTTTTAATCCTGACAACTTAAAATTTTCAGATGCCTTAGTTTCATCTGTTGTTGTCTGGTTTAAAAAAAGTAGTCCAAGCAAAGATTCAGAAATTGCATTTACGTCTGGTGATAACATAAATAATCCTGATAGAATTAACCAAATAGATATAAAACTGCTTGATTCGAGAAATAAGTGGTCTGATATATTTAAAAACGGTGTTTCTTTAAAAGAAAAGGAAACGAACAATCCACAAATTAGAGATCTGTTTATGATAAAAAGGGGGATTGCCTCTGGTAATAATTCATTTTTTATTCTTTCTGAGGAAGATGCAAAAAAAATGAGTCTTCCAAAAGCTTTCCTCAAATCAATACTGCCAAGTCCAAAATTCATTGACTCTTTAATAATTGAATCTGATTCAGAAGGAAATCCTGAAATTCCCAAGAAAAATTACTTAATAAATTGTAAGAAAATTATGGACGATATAAAGAAAGAATCAATTTCGTTGTATACTTATCTTAAATCTGGGGAAGACAAAGGAGTTCAAAATGGCTATATATGTAAAAATAGAACTCCATGGTACTCACAGGAAAACAGAGAATCTCCTTTATTTGTTTGCAATTATATTGGACGTGAAAATTCAACAAAGGCATTTAGATTTATTTTGAATAGGTCAGATGCTATAGTGACAAATTCTTATCTTGGGTTATACCCTAAACCACTATTTCACAAATTGCAGAAAGAGAATCCCGATTCATCAATTGAGATTTTAAATATGCTAAACTCTATTCCGTCGCTAGAATTAGTCAAGCAAGGACGTGTTTATGGAGGGGGAATGTATAAGCTGGAGCCCAAAGAATTAGAAAATGTTGAAATTGAACTACCTAAATCGTTGATTAAATACATTAATCCGACTAAACAATTGACTTTATTTGAACCTAAAGAAAATTACGCCACACAACATATGGTCATAAAACATTTGGGGTAAAGTGGTTATTCAAGCTTACTGCCACACATCAAAGTTTGCTGTCGGTGGATAGTAACCCAGTCCGTACTCCCGCTTTTTATACCGCTGGCCGTTATGGAGAATAACCCACAGAACGAAAACACAAATTAAACGAAGAAACCCCAAATAATTTTTTACTTTGTATCCGTGAACGAATCCTTGAATAAACTGCCACAAACCAAACAAGATGAACTAAACCTTCTAACGGGATTGCTTTCAGCATTCAAAGAAACAGAAATGGTGATCCTGTTTGGCAGCTATGCACGGGGCAACTGGACAGAAGACCAATATATAGAAAA
Organism: uncultured bacterium; assembly: GCA_965372055.1. Classification (GTDB taxonomy): domain Bacteria; phylum Bacteroidota; class Bacteroidia; order Cytophagales; family Cyclobacteriaceae; genus CBDVAV01. The sequence continues at coordinate 6,355 of CBDVAV010000189.1, forward strand.
AGGCATCACCTACGAATACCGAAGCGACTACGATATTTTGGTCGTGCTTACCCACGAAGACCTAAAGAAAAAATTCCGAATCGAAGATAAAGTAAAAGCCGAACTGACGAACACGGGGAAAGTCAAAATCCCTGTCAGTTTGATCTTTCATGGCATCAAACAATTGAACGAATCTTTGACAATGGGCAACTACTTCTTCCATGACATCAAAGAAGAAGGAAAGGTGTTGTATGATTCGGAAAAGTTCAAACTGGCTACTCCTAAAAAACTAACACCTGAACAGTACCAACAAAAAGCACAAGAGTATTTCGACCAGTGGTTCGAAAGTGCAAATCATTTCTTGGATGATTTTATATCTAATCTTGAAAAAGAAAGGTTTCTAAATGCAGCATTCATGCTCCACCAAGCCACCGAACGCTATTACACCACCATTCTACTGGTTTTCACTGATTACCGACCCAAAGACCACAACCTGGAAACGTTGGGCATTAAAGTAGAAATGTGCGACAAACAGTTTGCCGTTTTCCCCCGGACAACCGATGAAGAAAAACGGTTGTTTGAACTATTGAAGAAAGCCTACATAGATGCCCGCTACAAGATGGACGAATATGTTATTGCCCAGCAGGAACTGACCTATCTGTCTGAAAAAGTGAACGAACTGAAAGGTCTGGCAGAGAGGATTTGCGTAGAGAAGATCGCGGCGATTGGAAGACGAAAATCCCCATAACAAGCACTATGAATGCATGGGGGTTTATTGCGGTCCGACATTGTTTTGGTATTTGCTAAGTTCACCACAAAGTGTAAATTTTCAGCGGTGTGGCTTTTGCGTGGAATTAAATTATAACCCGAAACTCAAATCCCGAAACTCGAAACTCGAAACTCTTAACTCTTAACTCTTGGCACTGTACCTATCATGATCCGCAAAAACATCCATCACAAAAGTCCTGGTTTTAAATACTGCTGAATGCAATACGCCTTCAGGAATAAAATAGGAATCCCCCTTTCTGTAGGTTTTGGTTTTTCCGCCGATGGTAAGGTCCATCTCACCATCAATAACCAACCCATATTGCGCACCATGGGAATGTTCAGCTACTTCGCCAATTGGGGCAATGTCAAAAAATACTGCTTGGTTATCGCTGCCCTGTAATAGCCAGCCTTTTACACCATCAAAAGGGATATCGGCCTCCGGGAGATTGGTTATCATTTCGGGGTAAAAGTTTTCCATAATCGTAATGCGTTTTTGATTAATTTCAAGAAGGTGAAAGATAAAGAATAGATCAATACTATACTAAACCTTTGAGGTTTGGTATAGTTTTCGTGCCACTATCAAGGTATACAATATTTTGAAAGTTTAGTAAACACTAAGCAATTTGGAAGTCCAACAGTCCAGTTGCATACTGAAACAACAGGTATTTCTAAAATAAAGAACGTAACTTTCTTACTCATAATAATATATGTCCCATTCTTGACATTTACAGCGTGAGCGTGAATTGAAGTAGAAGTAGTCCGAAATCCCCTCATAACCCAACTATTATTGGTTAAATATTGTTATAAATGATAACACTTAACAATAACCTTAAATTATGGCTGGCAAGAAAGAAATGGATTTCACCTATACATTCCTCGACACGCTGTTTCGTACCAGTCTTGGGGTAAATGCAGATTTTAGCGGGGAATTG
>CBDVAV010000190.1:0-8031 GCA_965372055.1 uncultured bacterium
CCATTTATAATACATATTATAAAAACCCAACGCAGCATAAGCTTCAGCGCAATTGATATCCAAGTTGATAGCTTTTTCAGCAGCTTGATGCGCTAATGGATAAACCTCCTCGGGAGTTCCTAATTCATAGTATCCCATTAAAACATAAGTTTGTGCCATACCGGCATGGGCCAGTGAATAAAGCGAATCTGTTTCCGCTGCCTGGGTAAAATACTCCAGTGCATTAAATAAATTATTCCCTCTTTTGTTCCATTGATATAATCCCTTGAGGTAAAGGTCATAGGCTTCCCGTTTGGGCTGGTATTCCACCGCACCAATGCTCCGTGTCTTACCTTGTAAAGTGATTTTTAATTTTTCAATTACCCCTTGTGCGATTTCATCCTGCACTTTAAATATATCATCTAGGTTTCCTTCGAAATTCTGCGACCATAAATGAAAACCATTTTCAGCATTGATGAGCTGGGCAGTTATCCTTAAGCGGTCACCTGCTTTGCGGACACTTCCTTCCAGGATCATGGCCACACCCAGTTTGTCTGCAATTTCCCGTAAGTCAGTATCCTTGTTTTTAAAGGAAAAAGAAGAGGTGCGGCCAGCCACTTTCAAGCCCTCCACGCTGACCAGTGCATTAATGATTTCTTCTGAAATACCCTCACCAAAGTAATCCTGTTCGGGATCGTTGCTCATGTTTTTAAAGGCTAAAACTGCAATGGATTTTTCAAGGTCATCAATAGAAGCTTGGTCAGTATTTTCTTTTGGATAGAAGAAATAGGCCAAAGCAAGCAGCGTAAAAATCATAATAGACCCTAAAACCAGTTTCGGCAATTTATTGCTTTTTTTATCTTGATTGTTTTCGTCGGGTAGATTTGTGGCAGGCTGAGACGGCAGATCTTTTGCTGTTGAGTTTTCAATTCGAATTAGACTGTTGCCGATCTCCTTTAATGCATTGGCTACTTTATTGATCTGGTTATGATAATTGGTTTTATTCAGATTATCTTCTTTTAAATCTTCTGGTTTTAAGGGCCGGTTTACCCCGGGCTCTTTATATATGAATTCAATGGACCGGAGGTGACCTGCTAATTCGCTTTCAATATTATTTAGATCTTCCTGGTCCAGGTCATGGATCTGAATGGGTAGGATCCGGCTGGCAACATTTCCATTGGCAAGGGTAATGTTCATACCGATCTCATCCGTGGTGGCCATTTCTTTAAAAGGCATAAATTCATGTTCCCATGCAAAACACTTTGGATCACAGTAGGTTTGCGAAACAATGGGAATAAACACCAGGCATTTTAGTTTTTTGGCAAGGGATGCATCCACTTGATGGGTTTCAAGCAGTCCATCGTGGGGATTTTCATCAAAGTAAATAGAAACCGGGTTTTTGATTGTGACCTCCAGCTCGTCCTTTAAGGCACTTACAAAATTTGTTACCCAGCCATCACGCTTATTATCGTGTTGGCGATAGCTTATGAAGATATCGTATTCGTATCCAGGAACTATTGCAGACATCGGGTTTAATAAATCAAATTGGTTGGCTAATATAGTGAATTTAAGTGTGAGTTTGAGGGTGAGTTTGAGCTTGAGGGTGAGTTTGAGTGTGAGTTTGAGTGTGAGTTTGAGTTTGAACTACATAGAAAGAAAAATCGGAATTCAATGAGGATTGAGCAAAATAAAATTTATTTCTTAAATTGTCATACTATTAATTTAACCCTCAACTAAAATGGATACTAAAAAATTGCTGTTTGGCACACTTGCGGGTGGTGCTGTATTTTTCTTCCTTGGTTTTTTGTTTTATGGTTATTTATTCATGGATTTTTTCATGGATAATGCCGGCTCGGTTACCGGAGTATATAAGGAAGTCCCGGATATGGTGACTTTAATTATGGGCAACCTGGCAACCGCTTTCCTTTATACCTATATTTTCATGAGGTTCGGGGATGTGGATTCCTTCGGTGATGGCCTCAAAGCAGGGGCAATCATTGGTTTTTTAAATGCGCTGAGTTTTAACCTGATCATGCTCGGCACCGCCAATATTTCCACCACAGCCAGTAGTGCATTGGATGTTATAATAGTTACTATTATGGGGGCGGTAGCTGGTGGTATAATTGGCATATTGATTAGGGATAAGGGAGAGTGAGTGTGAGTTTGAGTGTGTGTGTGGATGCTGTCCAAAAGACTCCCTAGGAGAAATGAATTCAGCATGACGCTAAAGAGCAAGTCGATCTGCTAGGATATAATCCCCGTCTCCACGGGGACAAGCATTTTTGGCATGACCCAAAGCCGATACCGTCACCCTGAACTGGTTTCTCCTAAGGAGTCCTTTGGACAAGTCTAATTAAAATATAACAGTTCCTGAGATATGTGATTGTTAATATCTGGATACTATAGCTGGCATAATTAAATATAGCTAATTTTGAAAAATCCAACCTCTTTCTTCATCCACCATACTTCTCATATCTCATTTCTAATATCTCATTTCTAATATCTCACTACTAATTACTCACTACTCAATACTAATTACTTATCAACTGGCGCAAGTCGTTTTATTTCATCATACCAGTTGAGGGTTACAATTGCTTCCCTGGCAAATTGACTTTCCCGGATGGGTTCAAGAACTAATAACCGTTTACCATCCTTATCAATAGCCAATGACCGACTTACGGCATTTAAAAATCTTCCACTGTAATAAACCTTGGGTACTTGATGTTCAAATTCCCCTTCTGAAATGACTTCCACATAATAGATGCGATAGTTATTGTGATAATAGATCCTGATGCCATCTTTGGACCAGATTGGATCAGTACCGCCATCCACTGATAATTTCCATTTAGTTCCCGTGGCAGGAAAAGGTTGCACGTATATTTCACTTTCGCCTGATTCCGACGAAACGTATACTATATAGTTATCATTTGGGGAGAAAGCCATATGATTGCCTCCCGAAATCTCTGCGACTACCTCCGCTTCATTTTTACCTTGATATAGGTGTGCTATCACCGAGTTTGGAGTTAAAAAATCCCCACTCTCAGACCATGAATAATGGTAATGCCACCATGCTGGTTATTCATTCCCTTTTTTTTTTAGCGGTTTTGGTTCTCCAACCTCATTAATATTCTTTATATATGGATCCCATGTGTCATCATTTCGAACTCCGAAAATGATTGATTCATTGTCCAATCCCCAGACTGGGGAATAAAGTTGCTGTGCCCCTTCAATCCTTAACCGGGTGCTTTGTCCCGTCATTAAATCAAAAACCATAAGATAATCTTGGGGAGGTAACATCCCAACAGCAATCAGCTTACCATCTGGTGAAAGATCAAAAGATCCATAAATATCTGGTTCAATATCCAAATCCTTATCATTTCCATTCCCATCAACCCATTTAAAGGCTGACTTTTGACTGTAACCACCTAGTATGTGGATTAAAGTCCCATCGTCGGAATATGTAAAATGAGGCCCATTTCTTGTTCCCCTGATGCCATTGATAATTATATTTTCAGGCCCTGTCCTGGTTCTATTTTGGAGATCGAATGGGACGGCAAAAAGGTCGTGATTTCTTATAAAAACAAGATGGCCTGTGGTGAGATATTTTGGAGACCCACCACCTCTTTGATACAAAAGATTGGTTTCCTTGGTTTCCAGTAGAATACTGTAGACATCACCTTTAAAATTATTGTAAAGGATTTGTTTTTGGTCAGGTGTAATGCTGATTTCTGCCTCAAAAAATGAAAGGTAGTCAAAACCTCTTGAAGAGATGAGTTCAGGATTACCTCCCCTGGAATGTACCTTGTAGATTGCCGAGTTGGTTGAAAATATGATCTCATCACTTTCTGTCCAGACTGCCCCTCCCCGTAATGGATTATTTACTGGGACAATATCTATTGGACTTCCATCAGGCAACATTATTTTTTTTATTTTATCTCCTAGCCCATAAGCAATCCATTTCCCATCGGGAGAGAAGAAAGGGTAATAAGCTCCTTCAGTGCCAGCAATAGGAATAATATCTGTCTTATCTAAATAACGCAGATAAAGCTGAGAGTGTCCTTCGCTCATTCCAACAAAACAAAGAACCCTTCCATCAGGAGACAGTCTTATTGCAGGGAAGTAGGTAGATTCGCTGGCAGATTCCCCTTGAAGTGCAAGGGGTGATTCCTCTGGAAATAGAATATGAAATTGCTTTTTATACTTTGAAATCCCCTCAATCCCATTTGTATTGTTTATGTATTTGGGGTAGAAATATATTAAAATGAGAGCCAATACCAAGCCAACGATGATGAGATTTTTAGTAAGACTTTTTCTTAGAGTTAAGTCTAAATTGCTTATCAGCGGCTTTAGGTTACTTCTCTTCTCAGAGGTTGGTTTTTTCTTCGTAAAATCAGGTATTGAACTTTCCCGGGAAGCACTACTGCTTGCAGAATCAATTTTAAAATTTTCTAATGTTTGATTACCGCTCAGACTGGCAATTACTTCCTTGGTGGCATTGGCAACCTTGTTGATCTGGTCTCGATAGTAAGTCTGATTTAGATTCTTATCAGGATTGTCATTAGGGGTCAATGGTCGGTTCACCCCGGCCGCCTTGTAAATAAAATCAATAGATCGCATCACACCACCTACCTCGGATTCAAACAGTTTCTCATCTCCCCTATCCAGATCATGGATTTTTACTGGAAGCACCCTACTTGCAACATTACCACCTGCAAGTTTAGTTTTTAAGCCAAACTGATCATTTCCAGCCTGTTCTACAAAAACTTTAAATTCATGTTCCCAAGCAAAACACTTGGGGTCACAATAGGTTTGGGATACAATGGGAATTAAGATCAGGCACTTTAATTTTTCTCTTAGCGAATCATCAACTTCATGGTGTTCGTGCAAGCCATCGTGCGGGTTTTCATCGAAGTAGATGGAGATGTCTTCCTTGAATGTGGCCTCAATTTCATTTTTCAAAGTATTGACAAACCCTGTTACCCAACCGTCCAATTTATTGTCCTTTTGGCGATAGGAAATAAAAACGTCATACTGGTAACCGGGGATGATGGAGGGCATAGGGTTAGTCAATCAATCAACTGGCTAATATAGTGAAATAAAGTTTGAGTCCTCCTTCGTTCCACTTCGGCGGATAAATGTGAGTGTGAGTGTGGGTTCGCCATTGCCAATGCCTTTTGGCCCTTCAGCCCTAATTCCATAATTAGCTTCTTAAATAATCGTCCGTTCCATCCAGCCAATCTTGACGTGGTGGTGCCCAGGTATCTGTTTCTTCTACATCCCCTATCATAAGTGCTTCATGAGGAAGGTTCGCGGGGATAACCACGGATTCACCTGCATGCACTTCTATTACTTCTTGCTTATCTTCTCCAAACCAAAACCGCATGGTGCCAAAAGTAACTTGGGTGATTTGCTCATTTTCATGGCTATGTTTCGGTACTATAAAACCGTTTTTAAATTTCATTTTGGCAATCATGATTTTATCACCATAGACTAGTTTTCTTTTCATAAATGGATTTACCTGTTCTTCGGGTACATCCTGCCAACTGATTTTTTCTATCATAGATATTTTATTTTGAATTTGTCAATTTATTGGACTTCAACCTTTGGCTTTTCTTGTAACAACAATTGAAGGTTTCAATAATTCAAGTTAGTATATTCACTTCATTTCAAAGCAGAGGGTTTGAGTCCGCCTCCGTATACTTCAGCGGATAAATGTGAGTGTAGCCCAAGAGTGTTTCCCAGAAGGTACTCCATTGTTTGAACTCTTTCGTTAACTGTTTGATAATTCCCCAGTGTTTATCCATCTGGCGCAATCCTCTCCAAACTTTTCCATTGCCATTTCCTCATATTTGCTGCTATCTTCTTGTGACAGTACATCTTTCCACCTTCCATTGACACCTTTATTAATAAACGTCTTTGATCCTCCATCCCAAAAGGCCCCTCCTAACGGAACGCTTTTTGTAGCATGTTCTTTCATGTATTCGAATGAACAATGTTCAAGGATGTCATTCCATTTATTTGGATCAATTTCAATCTCTAGAAATTCTGCAATTTTCTTGATTTCTGATGGCATGTTACTTTTAAGGTTTGCAAAGTGAAGCATGTATACGTTGGGAAGGTTTCTGATTTCCCACCATGATTTTACATTCTCCCAGAAAGGCCAAAAGGGGTGTCCATCTTTATTAAGCCAATCATGATAATATTCAACAATGGATTCCGGTGGCTTTTCAATTGGGGGGCCAACCCTTCCTGGAGTATCATTAAGGGCTTGATACCATAAATCGTTCGCATTTACATGGTGGTTGTACATGCTCCAAACAACATCCCTCCCATCGCGGCCAATATAAATGTATTTTGATTTGGGTGAGAACACCAGGGCATCAACGGGTAAATGGGTCTTCAAAAACCTTCTATGCGTTTGCTGTTCAATCGCGGGGAGTTTAACTTCCTTTGGTGGAACACGGAGGTCTACCCAAGGTGACATTTCTGCTACTTCCAAACCTTCCTCCCCATTGAATATTAGCTGTGATATAATTTGCTGTAGCCAGGTAGTACCTGATTTAGCATAGGTGGCAATAAATATATCGTTATCCCTGAATTCAAAATCATTCCAAATGGTTGAATCAATGTGTTGATTGTTAAATTCCCTTGTTTTTTGGGTCCAAATGTTCTTTTCCATTCTAGTAAATTAAGTTAAGCTAATGTTTCTGCAAGCTGATAAATTACATTTAATTTGCAGGGCAAGCAATTTATTTATGATATACTTTTTATGGTTTTCACCAGGATAATGAAAGCAACTGAAAGAAGAATTAATAGAACTGAACCGATTAAGAATGTAAAGGAAATATCAAATAAAATGGTAATCGGCAAAATGATAATCGGGGACAGAAATTGGCCAAAAAATCTATAAGTATTGAGTTTACCCATTGCACGGCCCCTGCTTTCTTGTGGCGTTAAATCCATGAGCCATAATGTAGTGCTTGGTATTATCATGCCAATACCAAGTCCCGAGCATACCAAACCAATTTCAACGATCATTAATCTACCAGCTAAAAAGACAATAAGATATCCTATTGACATCAGGAAGAACCCTATCACCAGTATTTTAGGATAGCTCCACCTTTTTTTAATACGTGAATAGAATGCTGATGAAATGGCAGCAAATATTGTATTGGTTGCAATGGCAAATCCAATAAGTGCATTTTTCTCAACTTGGATAGATTTTAAAAAAAAGGGTAATTGAACGGGAATAATAAAAAATATAATCCAGGTTAATATGGTAGTGCCAAAAATTAAGCTGACCCATTTTTCATCCCCCAAAGGGGTTTCTGTTTTTGGCAAGATTATAGCCTTAGGTTCAATGAGATAAAATAAAACCAATGGTATTACTAAAAAGGAAAATCCATAAATTAGAAATGGAGCCTGCCACGAAAAGTCTGCTAGCACACCACTGGTGGCAATGAATAAAACTCCACCAAAAGAAACAAATGCCACTTGAAGGCCAATAAATTTTTGACGTTCTAGACCTTCAAAATAATCACCTGCCAAGGTGACTGAAATGGTCATTACTATTCCAACTGCCACTCCCAAAATGGCCCTGCTAATCAAAATGTAATAAAGGTTATTCAAATAAAACCCTGAAGTTCCAGCCAAACCATATAGTATTAACCCAATTAACAGCAATCTTATTCTTCCGTAGCGATCAATAAATCTCCCCACCAATGGAGCAACTATTGCAATAAACAATGTTGGTATGGTTAAAATTAGTTTGGTCAAAAATTCAACATTTTGAATTTTTTGAAACACTACTGCCATCTGTGGCAAGGATGGTGCAATGGTAGCCGCTGACATGATTGTAAGGCTACTGGCCAGCAGTAACGTTAACTTTGCTCCATTTCTATTTTTTAGGGATGTCAATTTTTAAGAATATGTAAATTATTGATTTTTGAATTAAATATAGGGTTTAAATATATGTGGAATGAATATCTGCTAATTATTGTCTGTCTATAAATTCAATTTCGATTGATTTTCAATGACTTTTACCCCGCCCCT
>CBDVAV010000191.1:0-8027 GCA_965372055.1 uncultured bacterium
TGCCAATTTATGTTTGAAAACGGGATGTCATATTTATGCTAAAATGTCATATTTTACTGGTCAATCATTTTAAATAGTCTGTCAATTATGAAATTATGTCACAATAAATACCCTATTATTGCCGATAATTGACTTGGCATGGGAAATGCTAACCAACCTGAGAATATCTTTGTAAAATTAAACCAAAAAAAATAATAAAAAGATGTCAAAACTTAACATTAAACCTCTTGCAGACAGAGTACTTGTAGAGTCTGCTGAAGCTGATGAAAAAACAGCTTCTGGAATTATCATCCCGGACACTGCAAAAGAAAAACCTCAAGAAGGTAAAATTGTTGCAGTCGGGGCAGGGAAAAAAGATGAGCCCATTACAGTTAAAGTAGGTGACAAAGTCCTCTATGGAAAATATTCAGGTACCGAGATAACAATTGATGGGAATGAATACCTGATCATGAGGGAATCTGACATTTTTGCAATCATCTAAGAAATTTAAAAATCACTAACATTAAAAACCAATAGAAACAATGGCTAAAGAAATTTTCTTTAACACGAATGCCAGGGATCAGCTAAAAAAGGGTGTGGATACCCTGGCTGATGCAGTAAAGGTAACCCTGGGCCCAAAAGGAAGAAACGTAATTATCGATAAAAAATTCGGAGCACCCACCATCACCAAAGATGGTGTTTCTGTTGCGAAAGAGGTTGAACTGAAGGACCCATTGGAAAATATGGGCGCACAATTGGTAAAAGAAGTTGCTTCAAAAACTGCAGATGATGCCGGAGACGGAACTACAACAGCAACTGTACTTATTCAAGCCATCTTTAGACACGGCATCAAGAATGTTGCTGCAGGTGCAAATCCCATGGACCTTAAAAGAGGGATTGACAAAGCCGTATCCGCAGTTGTTGCTGATCTGAAGAAACAATCCAAAACCATTAAGGATTCCTCAGAAATCACCCAGGTAGCAACTGTATCTTCCAACAATGACGAGCAGATCGGAGCAATGATTGCCGAGGCTATGAACAAGGTAGGTAACGATGGTGTCATTACTGTAGAAGAAGCTAAAGGTACTGAAACTGAAGTAAAGACAGTTGAAGGTATGCAGTTCGACAGGGGGTATTTGTCACCATATTTTATAACCAATGCCGACAAAATGGAAGTTGAACTGGAAACCCCTTACATTCTGATCTATGACAAAAAGGTTTCTTCAATGAAGGAATTGCTGCCAATATTGGAAGCAGTTTCCCAAACTGGAAAACCCTTAATGATAATTGCGGAAGATGTTGATGGTGAAGCATTGGCAACTTTAGTGGTCAACAAAATAAGAGGGGCATTAAAGATTGCAGCCGTTAAAGCACCCGGGTTTGGTGACCGCAGAAAAGCAATGTTGGAAGATTTAGCCATCCTTACCGGAGGTACAGTGATCTCAGAAGAGAGGGGTTACAAATTAGAAAGCGCCACTCTTGATTATCTTGGTACTGCTGAGAAGATAAACATTGACAAGGACAATACCATTATTGTAAGTGGTGCCGGTAAAAAATCCGACATTACGGCAAGGGTAAACCAAATCAAGGCACAGGTTGAAACCACTACCTCTGATTATGACAAAGAGAAACTTCAAGAAAGACTTGCTAAACTTTCAGGAGGTGTTGCTATCCTTTATATCGGTGCTGCCACTGAAGTGGAAATGAAAGAAAAGAAAGACAGGGTTGATGATGCTTTACACGCGACACGCGCAGCTGTTCAGGAAGGTGTTGTAGCCGGTGGCGGAGTGGCATTTATCCGTGCAATTAAAGCATTGGATAAGTTAACCCCGGCCAATGAGGATCAGGAGACTGGAATTGGTATCGTTAAATTAGCTTTGGAGGCTCCATTAAGGACCATCGTTGAGAACGCCGGTCAGGAAGGATCAGTAGTTGTACAGAAGATCAAGGAAGGAAAAGGTGATTTTGGCTTTGATGCAAGAGAAGGGAAATATGACAATATGATCAAAGCAGGTGTTATTGATCCGACAAAAGTTACGAGACTTGCATTGGAAAATGCATCTTCAATTGCCGGGTTGCTGTTAACTACTGAAGCGGTAGTTGCTGATGCACCAGAAGAAAGCCCTGCTCCCGCTATGCCACCTATGGGTGGTGGCGGAATGCCAGGAATGATGTAATCAAAATAAATATTATGTTAAAAAGGCCCGCAACGGGCCTTTTTTATTTTGCAGTAATTTTAAAGGGTAAATCGACAATCTGTTCTAATTCTTTACCCAACTCCTTAATCTCTTCATCGCCCTTATCAAAAAACCATTCCACCGTGATCTTTGCTCCCATTTTATTGCTTCTCTCAAAAATCCTGAATATGTGGATCAACCATTTATAGCTTTCTGGATTTAGATATTCAAGATCAATCTTTACTTCACTTCCATCTTTAATATCGTCTGAAAATCCTTTAAGCCAATTTATTATGGGTTGGTAGAATTCACTGGTTTTGAGAGGAACTGATTTTCCTTTAATTTCATACACGGATCTTGGTATATCAAATTCTACTTTTGGAGTCGATTCCGTCTCTTTTATAATGAAGGTATCCATTATTTCAGGAAATAATCAATCAGTAAAATTAAATACCAGATAGCTAATTCAAAGCATCAATTTACGTTGCCCATCCATTTTTTCATTAACCCTGAGAATACAATGAAGAGAATTCCTGACCCTGCCCCCATTAATACTACCGTCATGAATAAATTTGGGATTTCCTGAACATTGCTTGGATCAAGTCCTCCGGCAAATAAACCGGCAATTAAATTCCCTACTGAAGCTCCTACGAACCAAATGCCCATCATCTGTCCCATATAGGCTCTTGGCGCCAATTTGGTGGTAGCGCTTAATCCGACAGGACTCAGTGCCAATTCCCCCACTGTATGGAAGAAGTAGGTGAATACAAGCCACAACATACCTGCTTGAGTACCAGCTGCCACAATCTGTGCAGCATAATACATTACCAGGAATCCAATGCCCATTAAAATTAACCCGATGCCAAATTTAACAGGTGTGGACGGGTTCAAATTTCGGGCCGCAAGTTTGATCCACATAGCACCAAAAAGGGGAGCAAATATTACAATCATTGCAGGGTTAACATTTTGCAACCAGCCTGCTGGGAGTTCCCAACCAAATAGAAACCTATTGGTGTAATCCCTGGCAAACAAGTTAAGTGAAGAACCGGCTTGCTCAAATCCAGACCAGAATAAGGCTGCCCCAATAAACAAGAAGAAAATAATTACCACCTTTTTTTTCTCCTCTAAGTTCAGGCCACCGGCAATAAGTATATATATGAAATAAAAAACAGTTATTGCTACAATAATTACCCCTACAGCTTCTGCTATACCCCTGGTAGTAAACACATTTATAATACCGATAAACTGTAAAGCTATAAGCAAACCAATTAAGGTAAGTGCCATTATAATAGCCATTGTAATATTGCCATGTTCCCTAGTGGATTCTTCTTTTTCCTTGGCTTTTGGAGTAATCCCAATATCACCTAAGGTGTGTTGGGTTAACCTATATTGAACTAATCCTAAAAACATACCTACGGCAGCTAAACCGAATCCCAAGTGCCAATTAACTTTTTCTCCAAAATATGCTACAAAAGTTTGTCCGAGAACAGATCCAAGGTTTATGCCCATGTAGAAAACTGAAAAACCAGCATCCCTGGTTGCCCCTCCTTCTGGATACAAGTCCCCAACTATAGTACTGATATTTGGTTTCAATAAACCGGTTCCACAGGCAACAAAAACCAATCCCATGAAAAAGGTTTCGGGAACATTTGGAATTGCCAAAAGCATATGCCCTATCATAATACAAATGCCACCATACCATATTGCTTTTCGCTGTCCAAAGATATTATCAGCCAACCAACCACCCGGCAATGTCATCAAATAAACACCTGCTGTATATAAACCATAGACAGCTCCAGCAGTTTCAGTAGTGAATCCGAGGCCTTCCATGGCCATGGGAGTAGTCATAAAGAGCACTAAAATTGCCCTCATGCCATAATAGCTGAACCGCTCCCACATTTCAGTGAAAAATAATGTTGCCAAGCCTCTAGGGTGTCCGAAAAATGTTTTGCCTGATTGATTTGTCATAAGGATTATTTGCTATTAAAAATTGATTTCAAACTGAATGCACAATAAAATTTGAAAAAATAAATAAATGTACGGGACTGGAAGGAGGCTAAAGATAAGGATTTCAAAAACATATTCTATCAAGTGCCATATTATTAAACTTATGCCCCTGTGTAGCCGATAAAAGTAATAGTAGAAAGTTTACAAAACAAATTTGCAGTAAAGGGTACTATCACTTTATTTGAATTAATATTGTTAAACACCAATCGATCTATTGAAATTTCATAATATTCCCTTTTTAAAAGTTATAATTTATTTATTTTTGATTGTAATAGCCAGTTATCTTTAATACAAATCAAACCAAAAAATATGCAAGAATTTGGACTAAAATCTTCCAAACCAGGACTGGAAAAATATGGTATTGAGTTGGCAAGCGAAGTTCACTGGAACTTGACTCCTGCAGAATTAACCGAAGAAGCAATTAAAAACGGAGAAGGTACCATTACTGATACCGGGGCATTAATGTGCGATACTGGTGAATTTACCGGGAGGGCTCCCAAAGATAAGTTCGTAGTCAATGATGATAAAACAAGGGATACTGTTTGGTGGGGTGATATTAATTTTCCCATCAGTCCCGAAAATTTTGATAAAATATATGAAAGACTAATAGCCCACCTTGATGGAAAAAAATTATACGCCCGTGATGCTTATGCCGGTGTGGACCCCAGGTACAGACTTAACCTGAGGGTTGTTAATACCCTTGCCTGGCACAATCTTTTCTGTAGTAATATGTTTTTAAGACCTTCCCGGGATGAAATAATAGATTTTGATCCAACTTTCACTATCATCAATGCACCTGATTTTTATGCCGATCCTGAAAATGATGGAACCAGACAAGGAAATTTTGCCATTGTAAATTTCACCCGTAAAATGATCATAATTGGAGGAACCGCCTATGCAGGGGAAATGAAAAAGGGAATATTTTCAGTACTTAATTATACCCTGCCAGAAGATCATAATGTTCTCCCTATGCACTGTTCCTCCAATGTTGGGGAAAATGAGGATACAGCCATATTTTTCGGATTATCGGGAACCGGTAAAACTACTCTGTCAGCCGATCCCGCCAGGGGTTTAATTGGAGATGATGAGCATGGATGGACCGATAATGGGGTATTTAATTTTGAAGGCGGATGTTATGCTAAAGCCATTGATCTTACAAGAGAGAATGAACCTCAGATTTTTGACGCCATCAAGTTTGGGGCAATTGTTGAAAATACAAGATATATCCCTGGTACCAGAACCGTTGATTACAGTAATACCACGGTAACTGAAAACACCCGGACGGCTTACCCTATCCATCATATTGACAATGCCATAGTACCATCAATGGGGGAAATTCCAAAAAATATTTTCTTTCTGACTTGCGATGCTTATGGTGTATTACCTCCTATCTCCAAACTTAACAAGGAGCAAGCAATGTACCATTTTATATCAGGTTACACAGCCAAGGTTGCTGGTACCGAGGCTGGTATTACTGAACCCCAAACTGTATTTTCTGCTTGCTTTGGTGCCCCATTCCTTCCCCTCCACCCTACACGATATGCTGAAATGTTAGGCAAAAAAATGACTGAAAACCAAGTAATTATTTGGTTGATAAATACAGGGTGGTCTGGAGGTCCCTATGGTATAGGTGATAGAATGAAACTAAAATATACCAGGGCTATGATCACCGCTGCCTTGGAAGGGCAATTTGACAATTTAGAATTCACAAAACATGAAACATTTGGTGTGGATATTCCTGTAAGTTGCCCTAATGTGCCAGATGAGGTTTTGGATCCAAAAAATACCTGGAGTGATAAATTGGCCTATGATAATAAGGCCAAAGAGTTGGCTTTAGAGTTTATTAAGAATTTTGAAAAATATTCAGACTTTGCCAATGAAGAAATACTATCGGGAGCACCCAGGGTGTAACTTGGCATCATAGCATCTTGATATGAATAATTATTCGTTTTTTTGAATTTGTTAATAAGCTATTTGTTTGTTAATTAGGGTGACAAAACTCGTGATATGCTTTTCCGTTTTTACTTTTGCACCCTCCTGATTCTTGCCATTAATGTAAATGCTTTCCCAAATCGAAATTCTACCGCAAAGACCAAAACTGATCTTGCTGTAATATCGAATGATTTGGGTGAATCATCTGTAAATATAATTCAGGTAACTGACGAAGTTACTGAAATTCCCAATTCAAAAAGTGATGGAAGAATAGTAACAATCGTAAGAGGAATAGTGGGAATCGGGGCTCTGATTTTTATAGCTTTCTTGTTTAGCAGTAACCGTTCCAATATATCATGGCGAGTGGTTGGGTTAGGGTTGGGAATTCAATTATTGCTGGCAATTAGTATCCTTAATATTGCACCCATTCAATCTTTCTTTGAGTTAGTTGGCAGCATGTTTATCAAGGTACTGGATTTTACTGCAATAGGAAGCACCTTTCTGTTCGGGGATTTAATGAACACAAGTTCGGTGGGTTATGTATTCGCACTGCAAATATTGCCTACCGTGATATTTTTCTCCGCATTAACCAGTGTTCTCTTCTACTTGGGTGTTATACAAAAAATGGTTTATGCTTTGGCCTGGATGATGACCAAAGCCCTAAAAATCTCCGGAGCTGAAAGCCTTTCCGTTGCAGGCAATATATTTCTGGGTCAAACCGAAGCACCGTTATTGATTAAGGAATACCTGCCTAAAATGAATAAATCTGAAATGCTGTTGGTAATGATTGGAGGACTGGCCACCGTTGCCGGAGGGGTTTTGGCAGCTTATATTGGTCTTTTGGGCGGTGATGATCCTGACCAAAGGCTATTCTTCGCCAAACATCTGATAGCTGCCTCGGTAATGGCTGCCCCGGGAGCAGTGCTGGTATCAAAAATCCTGATCCCGCAAGTGGATACCATAGATTCCTATATAGATATATCAATGGATAAGGTGGGCAGCAATTTTTTGGATGCACTCTCGAATGGAACAACTGCCGGGCTGAAACTTGCTTTGAATATCGGGGCAATGCTCTTGGTGTTTTTTGCTTTTTTGGCAATGATAAATTTCTTTTTTCTCAAGATTGGGGATTGGACCGGATTGAACAATACAATCACGAACATTACAAATGGAAATTATTCCTCACTTTCCCTGGAATTTATTTTGGGTTACACCCTTGCCCCGCTGATGTGGCTTATTGGGGTACATAGCAGTGATATTGCTTTGGTTGGCCAGCTTCTGGGGGAAAAAGTCATTGCCACTGAATTCGTAGGATATGAAAGCTTGGCATCTTTAAAACAATCCGGGCAATTTGCTTACGACAAATCGATAATTATGTCTACCTATATGTTATGTGGTTTTGCCAATTTTGCTTCTATTGGTATCCAAATTGGGGGCATTGGAGGATTGGCACCAAATCAAAGGGTTTTGTTATCAGAGTTTGGATTAAAAGCTTTATTGGGTGGAACGATTGCATCGTTGCTATCTGCCACTATTGTTGGTATGGTCTTGGGGTGAGCTAAATGAACTACCCAGCAGCAATACTGACGGGGTATCAGTAGGAGTATGCATTGCAAACAAAGTTGTTGCGATCCAAACGCTTCCGCTGAGTCGCTTTATCGCTCGCAGAGGATCGGGGAATTATACTACTACCTTCGCGTCCGCTGAAGCGCATGCGAAGGTGGATTAATTTCGGCCATTTAATTCATCCCTTATCTTAGCTGCCCTTTCATAATCCTCTTTATCCAATGCTTCCTTAAGCAACTCATTAAGTTTGTCCATGGAGTAATCTTTAAGAGCTCCTTCTTTTTCCATGGATTTTGGTCGGATAATTTCGGCTTTGATGTCAGGTTCATCTTCTTCAGATTCCTCAGTAAGTACAATTCAAGCTTC
>CBDVAV010000192.1:0-7958 GCA_965372055.1 uncultured bacterium
GGCACTTGAAGATTCATTAGGTAAAATAAACCCAATGCCTGCCATTCTTTTAACATCTAATATTACCTTATAATATTTCCCTGGAACTGTAACTTTACTATCCCCGATTTCGCCAATGTTATCTATAAATACCGGGCCTGTAACCACGTATATCTTTTTATACTTTGTTGCCCAGTCACGGATCTGGGTTTCCAACCTTCTCCACACTCCACGGTTAAAGCCTGGTATTTGCGGGGACATATTGCTCATAAAGAAACTTTCTGACATGGCCGTCGGACAATTGATCTTGTTGTCAGATGCTGGGGAGAGGTGGCCACGGTCGTAACCAGACCCCTTGTAGTCTGCAAGGGTAGCACTGCCGGTAGTAACCGCGGGATCTTCCTTGAAATTATCTGTCCTCTCACATTTTTTTCTTACCTCAACAGCGGTAAGTTCATAGGCCACCCACTCGGCCTGCTCATGGGTTTCTGTATAGGATAAAGTATATTGTGAATGCACAACAACTTGGTTGCCCGTCTCATTTGGTAAATAGTTAAATTTTTGGGCTATTATTAGCGTGGGTGCCAATAAAAGTATTAAAAATAGCTTTTTCATAAGATTAAATCCTTTGTTGATTTATCAAGTTATTGAAATCTTTTGAATTCAATTTTTCCACTATGGAATTTCTACTTACAAATAATGCGGCAATTACATTTTTTATGCTTATTGCGATGAATGGAGTGAAGGTTTTTTTATTGAAAAAAATGGATGGCGGATTTTAATGGGGGATCATAATGTTATTGCAGCAAAACTACTTGGATGTACCCGACAAATCATTTGATATAACTAGGGATGGAGATAATTTCCTAGTGCTGAAACGCTTTAGTTATAAAAACACAATCTTTAGTTTGAATGTGATTGTTAACTGGTTTGAAGAAGTAAAAGCATTGGTGAAATGAGAATAAATTGGATATTTTAAAAATCCCTATGCTTGAAAAAGTTACTGTTTATGAATACCTTCTGGTGTAGGGTACATCTATCCTGATGGTTTGACTAACATCCTGGGAAATCTCTTTAATCATCTCTTAGTGACTCGATGGGATTAGTATATGCCGATTTGATGGCCTGAAATCCAATGGTGAGCCACGAGATAATTAGGGCCGTAGCACCGGCAACTAAGAACACCCAGGGTTCAATTGGTGCTTTATAGGCAAAACCTGTCAGCCATACTTTAATAATATAGTAGGCAAGGGCAGATGCAATAAGCACCGCCATTATCACCAATTTGGTAAATTCTGATGTAAAAAGTATAACCAGGCTCGAAACTTTTGCCCCAAGTACTTTTCTGATACCCAATTCCTTTGTTCGCTGTTCTGCCGAAAAAGCAGCCAGGCCAAATAACCCGATGCATGCGATAGTAATGGACATCAAAGTAAACAAACTCAACACGCTGCTCATGCGCTGCTCGTTTCTGTAGCTATTTTCAAATACCTCATCCATAAAACTGTATTTGAATTGATAAAATGGGTTTAACCCGTGCAATTGATCTTTTACTTTCACGATCATTGATTGAATTGCCATTCTGTCATTGATAACCTTGGGATCTATTCGAAATGATAAATATGAAGGGCTGGTTCCGCTATCCGGTAAATGGGGGTTATTGATGTGGTAGATAACCAAAGGGGCTATTGCCATTTTCAGGTTGTTAAAATGAAAATCCTCCACTACCCCTATCACTTTCATTTGCTTACCATTGCGTACAACAAATTTACCTATCGGTGGGTCATCAGGATACGTTTCCGGTATGCCCCACCCGAGAGACTTAATTGCAGATACATTTAGGATTACCGCTTCCGAAATGTCGGTAACCTGTCCCTCATCAAAATTTCTGCCTGACACAAATTTTAAATCCAATAGGTTGATGTAGTCAGTATCAGATTTCATCCTTCGGGTTTCCACTTGCTCATCTTCCTTGTCCATGGCGGATATTATATCCCCCCGTTGAAAAGTGGGTGGTACTTCGTGTGATTGACCGATCAATATAAAAGCAGGGTCACTGCTAAAGATTTGTTTGATGGCGGTTACATCCACTTCCAGTTGTTCAATATTGTGGACTTGAAGGACATTGTTTTTATCATACCCCAAGTCAAAGTTTAAGGCATAGTTGAGTTGATTGTTTACAAAGAATGTGCTGATAATTAAGGTTATTGAGATGGTAAATTGAAATACGACCAATGTGTTCCGGATGCCCTTTCCCTTAAAACCAGATCCAATTTTACCCTTGAGCGTTTCGGCAGGTTTAAAAGCGGACAAATAATAGGCAGGATAACTCCCAGCCAACAATCCCAAACCCAGAATAAAGGCCAGCAATATGGCAATAAAAGCAGGATTGGACCATTGGGCATATAGGCTGAGTTGCTTATGGGCGATGTGGTTAAAGAAATCCAAAACCATTTCAGTAAGGCCAATAGCCAATATTGCACTGACAGAAGTATATAAAACCGACTCTATTAAAAACTGTCTGATCAGCCTTTTTCTATCAGAGCCAAGTACCTTCCTGATGCCCACTTCCCTGGCTCTATTGGCCGAACGGGCGGTAGACATATTCATAAAATTGATACTGGATAAAATCATTATTAGAATCCCGACAGATGAGAAAATCTTAATGTATTGCGTATTGCCTGCAGGCCCTAGCGTATTACCCAATTCCCAGGAGGAGAAATATACCTCATCCAAGGGTTCGAGATATAGCGTCCAGGCCTTTCCTTGGTCTTCCAGATCATCAAAACTCTGATTAAACACCCGTTCTAGTGTGCTTGCTGCCCATTTTGGTGGTACTGCCTGTAGTTTATTTTCCAACGCTATGAGATCGGCACCTTCTTTTACCAGTACATAATTCACGAAAGCAGTCCACGACCAGGTCCATTCCATTTCGCTGATAACCTGATAGCTGCTCATGGAGGTGAGCATATCAAACTGAATATGGGAATTGTTTTTGATTTCCTCCACCACACCCGTTACGGTAAAGGGATTCCACTTTTCTTCCTTGCTTTGGCTACTTTCGAGAATGGTCCCTTTCATCTCCAGTATTTTGCCAACTGGGTCTTCATCCCCAAAATACTTTTTGGCCATTTCCTCAGTGATCACCACTTTGGAAGGGCCCTGTAGGGCTGTGATAGGATTGCCTTTTATGAGATTAAAAGAGAAAATGTCGAAGAAATTTTCTTCGGCCACCAAAAGGTTCTCTTCCACCAAAGATATGGGTTCTCCATTATCAGGTTTATAGGCAACTGTAAAAGCCCCGGGATGAAGTACCCGTGTTACCTCTTCAAATTCAGGAATGTCTGAGCGCAGTGCTATGCCCACGTTGGGCCCGGTAGTGGATGTTTTACCATCCCATTCCTGCCATATTTGTGGTTGATTGATTCTATAAATGCGATCTGCATGTTCGTGAAAAGCATCATAATTCATTTCATCGAAAACATACAGTCCGATCAATAAACAAGTGGTGATTCCGATTGAGAGCCCAAGTGTATTGAGTAAAGTAAATTGTAAGTAAGTGATGGAATTTCTCCATGTTATTTTTAACATGTTGATGAACATGGCTAGGTTTTTTAGTTTGTTAACGGCAAATACAAAAGAAGTGCCAACTAAAATAGTGTCAAATAATGTCTTGGGAGCAACCTTTTTTACTAAAATACTGTTTTTTCCGTTCGTTGGAGCACAGTGGTGTCCGATGGTGAACACGCAAGGCTATCACATACAGCAGATTCTATGATAGAATCTTTTTTTGTCAGTATCACAGATTAAAGGGATTAAAATGATTTCTCAGATTTCACATAAATCATATCAGAAATTATTTTGTCTTTTATATACCGCCATTTATTGCTGATAAAGACACTTTCTGGGGTAGTTACCACACTTTTTATAAGTATTAATGCAGCAATTCCAAATGCTTTAACATAGTTTTCAACGTATACTTTACTTCCTTTGGGAACAAGGAGCAGTGCCTCTTTCTCTAATTTCAGTGCCTTTTTATAATCCCCCAAGGCAGAAAAAGCCCGGGCTAATCCATGAGGTGAGTACCAGTTATCAGGCCACTTTTCTTTTTGCATTTTAAATACATCCAATGCACTCTGGGTTCGTTTTTTTACGATTTAACCGGTTAAGCCAAATTAGTATACTTTGGGTGTCGGGCAAATCCTGGCATCCGATATTCATCTTTGCAACCATTATTATTTTCATTCGTTAGTACCAATGATTTGTTTTTTAGTTAAATAAGAAATTAAAATGAACAGGCCATTTGTGAGTGAATTAGAGGAATTGGTTTTATTGTGTGTTGGCGTTTTGAACCCTGATGCTTATGCTTATGGCATTAAAAAAGAAATAAAAGATCAGACTGGAAAATCACTATCACTTGCGTCAGTTCATACTGTATTATACCGGTTGGAAAAATCTGGATTGCTTAAGTCAGAATTGGGCGGTAAAAGCGAAAAAAGGGGAGGAAGGAGTAAACGTCTGTTTTACCTTACTGAAATAGCCACTCAAACAGTTGATGAGATCAAGTCTGTGAGGCATAATATGTGGATCAGGATGCAAACACTTTAGGGGATGAATGACCCAAAGGTTCCGAAAGTTGCTCAACTTTTTTTGACCTGGTATTGTAACGATCGATGGACAGATGAACTGTTGGGGGATTTGGACGAAGCCTATAATGACAATTTCTATGAAAAGGGAAAGTATAGAGCATTATTGATTTATTACAAGGAGGTTCTGCTTTTGATGCGGCCTCATATATTAAAAAGGACAAAAACCCGAAACTCAAATATCATGTTTAGAAGTTACATTAAATCAGCTTATCGTAGTTTACTAAAAAGCAAAGTTTACTCTGCCATCAATATTATTGGATTATCTGTTGGGATAACTTGTTGCTTGTTGATCTCCCTCTATGTACATGATGAAATTTCTTATGATGAGTTTTTCAAGGACAGCGAGAGAATTTACCGTGTGGCCTTGGAAAGGAAATATCCCAATAATACCAGGTATTTCGGGTCTTCCCCCGTTAACCTTGCCCCCGTATTAAAGGAGAATTTCCCTGAAGTGGAAGAAGCAGGAAGGCTTCACCGGCTTTTCTTTAGAAACCAGACAATAGTAACTATAGGTGAGAACTCATTCGTTGAGGATAAATATTTATTTGCTGATGAGGATTTTTTCAAAGTTGCTTCTTATGAATTTATTGAAGGTAATCCAAATACTGCCCTGGATAACCCGAATCAGGTTGTCATCACCAAGGAAGTTGCCTTGAAATATTATGGTGACCAATCAGCCCTTAACAAAACTTATCGCATTGATACCGTCCAGTATGTAATTTCTGGGGTATTAATGGAGGTGCCCTCTAATTCCCACTTGGATTTTGATATATTGGGATCAATCCATTCACTGCCCTTTTTAGAGCAAGCTGCTGAAACCAATAATTGGATCAGTCCATGGCTTTACACCTACATCAAATTGAAAGAAGGAGTTGACCCCGATGCATTTGAAGCAAAATTTGGCGATGTTGTCAAAACCTATGGCTTGGCCTCCATTTTAAGTCTATTGGGTTTGACCGAATCAGATTACGCTGATTCAGGACATGAATTCAACTACTTTTTGCAACCAATAGAAGACATACATTTAAAGTCTCATCTTGATGTGGAAGTGCAACCCAACAGTGATATCCTCTATGTTTATATGTTGTCTGCGGTGGTGGTTTTCATATTGATTATCTCCTGTATAAATTTTATTAATCTTGCAACGGCAAGATCCACAGAAAGGGCAAAAGAGGTAGGGGTAAGAAAAGTGATGGGAAGTAATAGATCCTCTTTGGTAAAGCAATTTCTTACTGAATCAAACCTCATTTCTTTCGGAGCAATGTTTATAGCCGTTTTGGCAGTCGGGATTAGTTTGCCTTACTTCAATCAATTGATTAATAAAGAACTGGATATTGCCACACTAACAGCTCCATTGGTAATGGCTGCACTAATTGGGTTCGCTTTATTGGTTGGCTCTTTGGCGGGCTTGTATCCAGCTTTAGTGATATCATCAATTAATTCGGCACTTGTATTAAAAGGAAGATATAAAACCAGTGACAAAGGGGTAGGGCTACGGAATTTTTTGATCGTTTTTCAGTTTTTTATTTCCATTACCATGATCTCGGGAACGCTGCTCCTTACAAAGCAAATAAACTATATGAGAAATAAACAACTGGGTTTTACCCAAGAGAATGTCATAGTAATTGAACAAGCGGGAATCCTTGGTCAAAGGGGTGAGGTGTTCAGGAATGAAATTAGCCAGATGGATGGAGTTTCTGGAGTTGGCTCCGGTTTTGCCATGCCCGGGGACTTTCTTGGTAATTTTATTGTGAATTCAGAAGATCCTGAAGTGCCTCAGGTGCGGACATTTACTAATACAATAGACCAAACCTATGTGCCAACTCTGGGCATGGAAATAATTGCCGGAAGAAATTTCAGCAGGGACTTTAATGATTCATTAAATATATTGGTAAATGAAACCGCTATGCAGTTATTGGGGTACGATGATCCCATTGGCAGAAAAGTTATTAATCCCAGCCCCCAACCCAATCAGCCGGCCGAGTTCACTATTGTAGGTGTAGTTAAAGATTACCATCAACAATCACTGCATACGGATATTCCTCCAATGCTATTGTTTAGCGCACGAAACCAGTTTTTTTTACCGAATATAGCCGTTAAATTGACTTCAGATAATACTTTGGAAGTATTGCAAAAGATAGAAGCAAAATGGAATGAACTGGAAAATGAACAGGCAATATCCTACTCTTTTCTTGAAGAAAGTTTACAAAACCTGTATCAATCAGATCAGCGAAACAATAAAATCTTTTCATTGTTTACCGTGGTTGCCATTATATTGGCCTGTGTAGGTTTGTTTGGCCTGGCAGCCTTTATTACCCAGCAACGTACAAAAGAAATTGGCATTAGAAAAGTGCTGGGAGCTTCCGTGTCCGGCATCATTTTATTGCTCTCGAAAGATTTCACAAAACTGATTCTATTGGCTTTCGTGGCATCCATGCCTTTGGTCTATTTTGGTATGATTAAATGGTTTGAGAATTTCGCTTACCGCACCAGCATTGATGTATTTACATTGGCAGCTGCCGGTTTGCTTACCTTGGCCATGGCCTGGCTAACCATTGGTTATTATTCCATCAAGATCGCCATCCTCAATCCTGTAAAAAGTTTGAGGAGTGATTGATGGATCAACTAAAATGAATCTGAGTTGTAATCCAATCCTCTTGTAAATTAGAAGTCTCGATATTGGCTTAGTATTTTTATTTGCTGGATGTAAAAATTATCAAGCATTATGTCTCCATTTAAGAAATAAATCGTATTATTAGGTATCCATTTAAGAATATAATAATGAAAGGTACATATCTCGGAGAATTTCAGGAAATTGTTTTACTGACTATTTTGATCTTGGGCGAGAAGGCTTACGGTGTTTCTATTCAACAAGAACTAAAATCCCGGACTGGAAGGCAAATTAGTCGTGGAGCCTTACATACTGCATTTGTAAGGCTGGAAGAAAAAGGTTTTATTGATTCTGCTTTCGGCGGTGCAACAAATGAAAGAGGAGGAAGGCGAAAAAAGTATTATTCACTGTCCAAATCTGGAAAGCAAGCTTTGGTAGGCGCAAAAAATATCCGCCAGGAGCTTTGGAATGATGTCCCTGAAATTTCGCTTCAAAATATTTAATTGGTAAAAATGCATCAGCCCCCCAAATTCCACCAACGATTATTTAGCTTGATTTGTGCCTCGGATTATTATGAGGAACTACAAGGGGACTTGATGGAATCATACAGAATGAACCTGAAAACAGGGGGAAGGAAATTCGCAAATGCCAACTACAAGAAAGAGGTTTTTAAAATGTGCAGACCATAAGTGTTGAAGAAGCCTTCTTTTAATTTTAAT
>CBDVAV010000193.1:0-7955 GCA_965372055.1 uncultured bacterium
TTTGCCAATTAATCCCGCCATCGGTTGTAATAAGAATATTGTCAAACAAACGGGTTATTAATCCAAAATTCTCATTGGCAAAACTCACATCTGTCATAATCCCTATCAAATCACCAATTTCATTTATTTCCCATGTGATGCCTTTATCTATAGTTTTTAATATAACATTATCACCAACTGCAAAACCTAGATTGTCATTTATGAAATCAATTGATCTAATTGCTATTCTCTTTTGTGTTATGAAAGAGTTGTTCCATGTGAGCCCTCCATCATCAGTAAACAGAATTATTGCCCCATTGGGAACACAATCTGGTTCCTCACAACTGCTGTTGCCTCCTACGACAAATCCCTCCAATAAATTGAGAAAATAAATATCATACAAGGTCATTGAAATTTTTGAATCTAAAGAATTCCAATTAGATCCACCGTCTATAGATTTATAGATTACTCCTTCAAAACCAGCTACAAATCCAATATCATCATTAATAAAATAGATACTATTAAAATTAGACTCATTATTAATTTTTGTAAATTCTATATCAATGCCTTCAACAACAGAAGGTGAAATTATTGCCTTTGGTTCATGCTTTTGACAACTTAACAATAAAATCAAGAAGATAAATAGACCCTGATTAATCATATTCACGATTTGTTTGAACATAACGTGCTAACACTACATGTTTTATAATACTAGTTACCAAATTTCGTTTTCGATTCCAATCAATTAAAAGGCTTTTTAATGACCTCTATCTCACTTGTTTTTTGATCAATATTTGTATTAACAAGTAATCTTTGTCATCATTCAATACATCAATACCTCTCTGGTTGGTGATCTACTTCTTTTCACAGCACTCGACTTTCATGTTCTGTTTTAACCTTTCTTTTTTACTTATCTCCAAAAAAACTAAACTGCCACCCAATAGAAATTAAAATCTTATTTATTTTGTAATCTGGTTGAATATATCCAAATCTCCAAATTAATTCCCTGTTTGGACCGCTCTTGATTTTAGTAATTCCATATTGATATGAAATTCTTGCTATTAATTTTCCTCTTGAGACTTTTCTCTTTACTCCAATCCCTATAATTAAACCAATGGGTGTTGTATTTCTTTGATCTTCAATATTAATATCAGTGCTTTCTATCGGGGGTGACACACCATTTGGTTCAGTAGATTTCGCCTTCATTTCTGCGCCAATTATAAATCCAATGCTTCCTCCAAAATCAATAAATGGGGCCCAGTCACCCTTATTAAGATTATACCTCAGCCATATTGGAATTTCTGCACGTTTTTGAATCTCCAGTATCTCTAAAAAATTTTGTTGAAAAGGGAAATAATTAGATTTCAATTTGGTTATGTTTAATTGAATACCCGTACCTAGCTCAAAAAGATTCTTTTGCAAAGACACATTTACACCAATTTCATAACCAATCTTATAAAAGGTATAACCACTGCTCAGATCAAATAATTTGACTTTACCAACTATATAACGTGTACCACTGATCACACCAACATAATTAGCTTTGGAATAATTAGGCCCACCATACAGTGCAATATTGATGTTAATTGGTTTTGTTTTATCCTGTGCATGGATAGAATTAGAAAAGAAAATGGGAATAGAGAATAAAAGTACGAGTATCCTTTTATTTATCATTTGTGGAAAAATGTACCATCAATATACAATTTCTTTACATTTTAAAAAAAATGTACCCATACTTACTTTTCATTGGCCTAGTAAGTCCATAGTAATAATCAATAATATTGAATATTCGTATAGAAGTTTAAGAATCGCCCTTGATTTGTAATAAAGAAAGGGAAACTTAAAATAGGCTTTCATTTGAAATTAAGGCCTATAATTTGAAATTTCGAACTAGGATCCAAGAAGCGATATTGCAACACCCAGGGGGTTTGATTTTAGCATTAGGTGGAAGTTGATGATAGGTAGTCTAGTTTCCAATAATTTCAGTTGGATTAATTTCGTCAAACACGATTATTGCATCAAATTGATCAGTTACTACAAGTTTATCCCTGAATTGTTCAGCGGTTGTAAACGGTTGGTTAAATGCAAATCCGGTTCTGGCAACATAGTTTGGCTCGAACATCCAAGCGTTTAACTTACTTGCTGCAGTTGGAAATGCCAAATAGTGAAATTCTCCACTCATAGCAGAAATGTGATCTGCAAAACTATTTTCCATGGGAATAACATCTACTATGTCTGGGAATATATTCTTTCTGTCTTGAATATTTTTGAGCATAAAAGAGCCAGAATGATAATCAGTGCCAATTGAAAAATATGATTTTCCTAATTGTTTTTGAAGTTGACTACCAACTTCATTGTAAATTTTCCCAACATGAAAATTATGAGCAAAGTATAAGATTTTATTTCTTGAGGCTTCATTGAGTG
The DNA here is from genome assembly GCA_965372055.1 of uncultured bacterium. GTDB lineage: Bacteria > Bacteroidota > Bacteroidia > Cytophagales > Cyclobacteriaceae > CBDVAV01. The sequence goes on from CBDVAV010000193.1 coordinate 2,404, forward strand.
TAATTAAGATGTTTTTCGCCCCCTCTTTGGCCCTTTTATTTCCTTTCCATTCTACTCCTAAAAGTTCTGCCAAACGAATCATACGGCCAAATTCTACAAATGAATCATCTGTAATATACTCTTGTTTCTTACTTTCAAGTTGCTTGAGAATAACAGTTGACAGTTTTTTGAACTCTTTTGTGTCTTGTTTGAAAGCACTCAAATATAAATCTTCGGATAAGTATTGGAATTCAGAAAGTTCCCTATAAAAAGTACTATCCCTTTTAAAGAAGTAATCCGACAATCTTCTCACTGCATAGGGTTTACCAAAAATGTCCATTCCTAAGAACTGAATTTGGTTTGAACTGTTTCTGGTTCTATTTATCTCTTTAATATCTTCAATAAATTCAATCATCTGAATAGTATGGTACTCACTGTTTTTTTGACCTGTAATAATCTTTAGGCCGTCCTCGTTAATTCCTAGAATATAATCATTGAGAAGAAGCCCGTGGCTGTAAGGAAATTCAAAGACAACAGTATTGAATCCATGATCATTAATTAGGTACTTTGCTATTTTATGTTTTAGTATATGGAATTCTTTAGTACCATGATTTGCTTCCCCTAATCCAACAACCTTGATGTCATTGGATATCGATAGTCGCCCCAGTTTTTCAACAGATACTTTATCAATAGTGGAAAAATATGAAATAATGTTATTCTTCAACCATTCTGATTCTTTTTGATTAAGAACATGTTGACCAACTGCTGGGTTAACAATAAATAAAAGTATGACTATAAAATATCTCATGTACTTGCACTAATTATACCCCCTGAACAAAACTTGATGAATTTATAATTCTAGTTACAAAATTTCGTTTCGCTTTCAAAGACTCATATCAGAAACTACTATCATCAATCCAACACATCAGACCTTCTCTCAATAGCTGATCTTTTTGCTTTTCACACTGCGCTAATATTTACTGGATGTATTGGGGAACACTGGGAATTGCACAGCTTACAAGTTTGTATCTCCACGTAGATTGAGAATTGATGAAATTAAGAATTGGAATTAAACCACTTAAGAGTAGGTTATTGAGTAGGGGTTTAATTATAGCTTCAGGTTCAGATTTATATTAGTTTCACACATAAATGAGTGTTAATATTAGGAATAATTCAAAACTTTTAGTTAAATAAATCACTTATCTTGAAATAAAATAAGCATGCTGTATGATCAACCTAACCACAATCATAAGGGTTCTATTGTTAACTATTATTTCTAATAACGCTCTGGCCTTTCAAAACCGAACAGTCACCCTAGCGGGAACAATAAACAATTTTCAGAATAAAATTATCGAAGTATTGGAATATTCCGATTTCATAACACCCCGTTTACAAAGTTTATTGGAAATACCTACTGATGAAGGTGGCCATTTTGAATTTGATATAAACCTGGAGTACTCGAAAAAAATTGTTCTCAGGTTGGACGAGGTATTTAGTTCCCTTCATATTTCTCCAGGTCATAATTATAAGTTAGGGTTTAATAAAGAATTGTTAGTATCGGATATCCAATCAACAGACAACATTAATTCCTTGGTTAAAGCTATTGCTGATGATATTAGCAAGTATCACAAGAAACATGTCAATAACTTAACCGGATCCTATAAACCATCATTTTCATCTGCAATACATGAATTTAATGATTTAATGAATGCCAAATATGGCTCAAACAATGATACCTATTTTCAGCAGGTATTCAAGTATAAGTTGGGGGGGCTGACTTTTTTGGCACTTGGAATAGCCGCTGATACTGTTGCTATAAATGGATTAGAAGAAAGGTTATTAACCAATACGGAAGTTCTTTTCAACAATGCCGATTATTTTAAATTTTTAACCTACTTCTATTTTTGGCATTGGAATCTAATACAAATCAGACATTTTAAATGGGCATCGGATAAAACCACTTTGGGAAATATATTGAGGGAATTTTCAGCAATAAGAAATGACACAGTAAGACAATATGCAACTTTAAGTTACTGTAAGAAGACATTTGGATTCGAAGATGGGCCAAAAAAGCAGGTAATTAATTCGATACTGGATTCACTTCAGAATTATGGTGTAAATAGCCGTGTAAAAGCTGTTGCCAGAAATTTGAAAATCAAATATAATGGCCTGAAAGTAGGAGATCAGGTTAAAGATTTTGAGCTTACTGATTATGATGGAAAACTGGTTAAACTCTCAGATTTCCAGGGGAAGTATGTATTGTTGGATTTTTGGTTTAGGGGATGTGGCTCATGTATAAAGGCGATGTCAACAAAACGAAGGCTCAAAAACGATCTAAGCAAATCCTTGGAGATCATCAGTATCAATCCCGTAGATCAGCCTTTCAGGGTTGAAAAGTATCTCTCGGCAACAAATCATAATTGGGTGTTTTTAAATGCAAAAGGCCATCGTGAGTTGTTGGATTATTTCACAATCGATGGTTATCCAAAATACATGCTTGTGAATCCCTATGGTGAGGTTGTATTAATACCCAGAGATTTTGACCTTAAGTCTAGTGTAAACAAAATAAATGAAATGATATTGGGTGGGAATAAGGATTAAGATCACCAAATTATACATAAGCACATTATTCTACTGAAAGCGCAATTAAATCTGATATTTGCTTAATCAGCGTATCTTTCTCACTTGGCCTGGCAGCAGTACTGATAAATATATTTCCACTTTTGTCAACCAGTACATATCTGGGTATTGCTCCTACACTGCCACCCAGTGCACAACGCAAGATGATTTTATAACTCAAGTTACCAAATTTCGTTTTTGATTCCAATCAATTAAAAACCTTTTTAATGACCTCTATCATACATAAGTTTTGCCTGGAATATTGTATTTGTCAATAATCTTTGTCATTACTCAGTACATTAATACCTCTCTGGTTGTCGATCTATTTGGTTTCACAACACTCGACTTTCATCTTCTGTTTTAACCTTTCTTTCCTAGCTTGTTCTTTCTGTACTTTAAATATATCCCTTGAAGGAACTTCTCCTTTCAACACTTCAGACAATTATTAGATTAATTATAAAATGAGGCTAAAATAGGTCTTGGTTTGCCACATGGTGATCCCTTTTGGGACAGTATTGATAGAACGTCCCAATATTGGAACTTGGAATTGTGAAATCACCTAGTGTTGTGCCTGGAATTAACATTTTGGTACAATAATTATACAATTCAGTGCATTATATCTTCGTTTCAATGTTTACAATTAGTTCCTAACAATAATAAAATTTAAATTCATTTTAATAATAAACAATTAGCATACCAATACAATGATAAAGGGAACTATGAGAATCTGCGAAGCTGTTCTATTAGTTACTGTCATTTTCACTTTTTGTCATCCAATTAATGCCCAAGGTCCAAGATCTGAATATTTTCACAATACCATAACGGAATTATCCTGGGCATCTGGAAATATATACCTTGAAGGAGGATCACAACAAAAGATAAATTTTACGCCATTGATAAGTTCAAACGGCAGCCCTTATGGTACTGAAAAATACAGCAAGAACATCAGCCTGGATGGACATATATATTTTGTTGGAAATGGAATTGTTGATGACCATCACAATAGTTATCAAAATTTGGAAGTAGAAAAGAAGATTGTGATGTTCTGTTACGATTTCCCAGATACTATTAATCTGAAAATAGAGACTTCATCGGATTTGAAAAGAAGAATATCTGAAGCCCTAAAGTTCCGGGTAACAGGTATTGTTCTTTTCTCATATCAGAGAGATGCGCCTTTTCTAGCTATTAGAGATACACTTTTAATGATCGATAATGAAGTCCCCATTATTACAATCAATAGGATAACCGCCGAAAATATTTTCTATAGTGCTGGTAAAAACCCTGAAGGAATTTTTGATCAATGGAAGAGCGGCAATATTCCAAAATCTGAAAGACTGATCACTAAGATCAGGGTGGAAGTTAAAGGGAAGTTTGAAAAGATTGAGTCAGAACATTTTCTAATAAGATTCAGGGAAGAAAACATCCCAGTCAGTCAAATGAAAACACTGATTGACACAAACAATGAATCAGTAAAATTCATTTTAAATTTATTCTCTGAATTAAATCCATACTGGCGGAAGAGTTTCATTGCTTATTTTAGTGATTACGATTCCAAACTATTTTATACACGACATTGGGGATTTGGGTGGTCTACTGACAATGGAGTATTTATGGTCTACAACAAAGAGCTACCGGGGTTTGGATTGGCAGTGCATGAGAACACACATACATTATTTCGCTCGAATTGGGGTGGGCAAAGTTCTTTCATGAATGAAGGTGTAGCCATGCATGCAGAAGCCATGGCAACCGGGAAAGACAAGAACCATCTAAAAACAGCTGAATTTTTGAAGGAAAACCAATTATACCGCTTAAGCCAGATGCTGGATTTTGACATTGGGAGAGATGAAGCCGAAACTGAAATCGGTTATCCTGCTTCTGGTTCTTTTATTCAATACATTATTGAAACCTATGGCTTGGAAAAGTTTTTTGATAAATGGAAAGTAGCGGAAGAATGGGATCAAGTTTATGGCTTGAGTGTCAAGGACATGGAAAGACAATGGCTGGAGTGGTTGTCAAGAAAATATAAAGTGGAGAATGAATATGTACTAAAACATTTTGAAAAATAATACAGCCCCCTTCTAATGTTGATATTACAAGTCCTGCACAACCCTAGTTTTATAATACTAGTTACCAAATTTGGTTTTCTAAACCAACCATTAAAAGTCCTTTTGACGAGGTCTATCATACTTAAGTTTTGATTGGTATTTTGTTATTTGCCATTATTGTTATCATGAATCAACTCATTTTAACCTCACTGAAGGGGTGATCTATATCCTCACACAGCACCCGGATTTCAGTTCTGTCTTAATCTTTCTTTCTTTGCAATTTCCCTATCTATTTTTAACTTTTCTCTTGATGAAACTTCATCATTCCGTGCCTCAAGATGACACTTATTAGATTAATTGGAAATTGATCTAGAAATCGGCTTTGATTAGCCACAAAGTGATCCCTTTGGGACAGCACTGATAGAACGTCCCAAATTAGGGACTTGGAATAGTGAAATTAACTGGTGTTGTGCAGTGTATAAAACTATCTACTGTTATTCACTGAATCTATTGCCAGCCAAAGTTTAATATCAGGTATCTTTTTACGGCTGGTGGATATCTTGTCTCCTGTTTCAAGCGTAAGCTTGAATTCACCATGTTTACCTCGCTCATAACTCTTCAAATAGTTCCTGTTGATAATAAAAGACTTCTGAACCCTTAAGAAATTGGGATAGGGTAGCACGAGTTGCAGATTATTCATACTATTTCGAACGATGTGTGTTTTTTTTCCAGTAGGTAGTACTTCATCGATCAGCACGTAATTACCCAAAGCTTTAATGCAGGAGATATCCTGAAAGAAAATATTGACAATTCCCGAATTGCCCTTCACCTCCAAATATTCTTCGCCCTTGATAGTAACACTATTTCTTCTCATGAATTCCTGGATATAGAATCCCCCGAGAAGCATCC
>CBDVAV010000194.1:0-7932 GCA_965372055.1 uncultured bacterium
ATGGGGATTTTAAACCTTATGTATATAAAAGTAATGACAAAGGGCAGACTTGGGTATCAATAACCAATAATCTGCCAGATAGGGGATCATCCTATTCAATAGCCGAAGATCATCTAGACCCAAATCTATTATTTGTAGGTACAGAATTCGGGGTTTTCTTTAGTAACAACGGCGGTGCCGAATGGAAACAATTAAAAGGCGGCGTACCAACCATAGCGGTAAGGGACATTGCCATCCAGAGAAGGGAAAATGATTTGGTATTGGGTACTTTTGGCCGTGGGTTCCTGGTATTGGATGATTATTCAACCCTAAGAAATGTCAATGATCAAGTGCTTGCCAAAGAAGCAGATTTGTTTTCTGTAAGGGATGCCTTGGCATTTGAATACAGTTACCCCCTGGGTTTGCCAGGAAAGTCTTTTCAGGGTGACAGCTATTTCACTGGTGATAACCTGGGCTCTGAAGCGATATTTACATATTACCTGAAGGATGCCATAAAAACCAGGCAAGAGCAGAGAAGGGAAACAGAGAAAAAAGCCAAAGAGGATGGAAAGAACAATGCTTATCCATCATACGAGGAACTAAAAGCCGAAAGAAATGAACCTGATCCCTATTTACTTTTCACTATCATTGACCAAAATAATAATGTGATCAGGAAACTGACTACCAAACCAAAAGCAGGAATTAGTAGGATGAAGTGGGATTTACGCTATGCACCGAAAAGTCCAATAAATTTAAGGTCGCCATCCTTTTACAATCCTTTTGGGGGAAGGGATGAAGGCACTTTGGTTTTACCGGGTGATTATACAGTTACACTTTCCAAAAGTGTGGATGGGGTGCTTAGCCAAATTGCCGACCCTGTAAACTTCAAGGTCAAGCCTTTGGACAATACTACGCTTCCTGCATCAAACCGGGCGGAGTTGATCGCCTTTCAGAAAAAAGCTACCGCTTTATTTGGGTCACTTCAGGCAGTCAGGCAGACTATATCTGAAGTCAATAACCAAATCCGGCACATCAAAAAGGCAATAGATAGGGCTGAGGCTCCACATGGGGATTTAATGGCAGATGTAAGCAAAATAGAATCAGGAATAAGGGAAGTGCAGTTACAACTGAATTCCGATAGAGTGGCCAGGACATTGGATCAAGATATGCCACTAACAATTGGAAGTAGAATTGGCTCTCTTACCTTTGAGTCTTTCAATTCAACCTCCGGGCCAACCAAGACCCATTTGGACAGTTACAGCATCGCAGTAGAGGAATTTAAACCAGTATTCGAGATGGTAAGAAAAATTGTGGATGAAGGCATGAAAAACCTTGAGAATAAACTGGAAGCATTGGGAGCCCCTTATACGCCGTTTAGGGTCATAGATTTTACGAATCGTTGATAGAGAGAATTTTGTATAAGTTGTATCTTTGATAAAAACTTAAGGTAATGCAGAGTTTGATTGAGAATAAAATAGATGAACTTAAAAATATTTGTAAAACATACGATGTAAAAGAATTATATGTATTTGGTTCTGCATGCACTGATAAGTTTAGCGAATCAAGTGATATTGACATTCTTGTTTCTTTTAAGGATATCTCGATCGAGAAGTATACTGACAACTTTTTTGAGTTGCATTATAAGCTGAGAGCGTTATTTGGCAGAAAAATTGATTTATTGACCGAGAATTCTTTATCAAACCCATATTTTATTGAGAGTGTAGAAGAAACAAAAGAGCTATTATATGCAGCGTGAGATCTCAAAGTACTTGCTTGATATCAAAGAGTAAACTGACTCAATAAATGACTATCTCGGAGATAAAAGAGATTTCAATGATTACAAAGCCAACAAGTTACTTCGCCGTGGCATTGAAAGGGAGTTTGAGATAATTGGAGAGGCACTTGGTCGGATTCTAAAAATTGATGATGCTATTGAGATCTCTGATTCAAGGCGGATTGTTGATTTAAGGAATTGGGTGATTCATGGGTATGATAAGGTTGATGATGTGATAATTTGGGGGATTATTTCAAGAGATATCCCAAAGCTTAAAACTCAGGTAGAGGATTTAATTAGTCATTAACGCCAATTTAAAACAATCAATATTGTTGTTCAGGCTGGTAGTAGGTTTTCAAATAGTATTGTGGCATGAAGGCTTTGAGGGTGTTCAAAACAAATGAGAAAAGCGTATTTCTACAAACGTAGTTTGATAATAAGAGCAAGCAGCTATTATAATTAACAACCAATTGCTGCATTTTTATAACCAATTGCATTCATTTTATAACCCATCGGCCCTTAAAGACTACTGTTTGTATCTTTTATACTACCGTGGTAGTCTTTTATATAACTACGGTTATCAATTTCACTACTACAGTTCTCTTTAATATGACCTGGGTTCACTTTTACCTGACCTGGGTTCACTTTTACCTGACCTGGGTTTTCTTTTACCTGACTGAGGTTCTCTTTTATACGACCTGGGTTCTCTTTTATACGACCTGGGTTCTCTTTTATACGACCTGGGTTATCTTTTACATGACCTAGGTTCTCTTATACATAACCTGGGTTCTCTTTTACATGACCTGGGTTATCTTTTACATAACCGAGGTTCTCTTTTATACGACCTGGGTTATCTTTTACATAACTGAGGTTGTCTTTTACATGACCTGGGTTCTCTTATATACAACTAAGGTTATCTTTTATACGACCTGAGTTATCTTAATGTAAACCTGAGTTGTCCTAATGTAAACCTGAGTTGTCCTAATGTAAACCTGTGTATATAAATAATATCGCAAGGTAATAAATGAACCTCATGGTGTTTATAAAAAACTTGACAACAGGGTTTAAAGGATGCAGTGTTGGGCTTGGCCATGCCAATAGTGGAGTGGCTTACCCCTAGATCCCATCTTTTTACCACAACGTCGGGGCAAACTTGATATTTATGTTCTATTTTTAAATGGAGAAGCCTAATACGCTGGCTAAAGATGTTGCGCTTCATGAAATAAAACCAGACTGAATGCCATTTGACGAACTAAAAAGCTATGAAATCAATGATCACCTCCGCCCTTGTTGGTGTTCTTCACCAACAAGCGTAATTGGAGTATATGAACGATAGATAGGACAACAAGCAAAAAATTTAGCATTAGCTTTATAGTGATATGTATGCCAAAGAACATGCGGAGTTTATTACTGTAACATGCCTAAAATGGAACCATATATTAAAAGATGATAGGTTTAAAGATATTATAATTGATAGTTTAAAATTTTTAGGCAAGGCGAAACGGATAAGTGTATTTGGCTTTGTAATTATGTCTAACCACTTTCACTTAATTTGGCAAATGATTGGTTGCCACAAAAGGGAAGAAGTACAGCGTGATTTTTTGAAATATACAGGACAGCAGATATTAAAACATTTGCGAAACGAAAAAGCTGAAATGCAAAAAGAGCTATTAGTTAAGGCAAAAGACCGTAAGTATCAGGTATGGGAGAGAAATTCGCTTGGGATACCTTTATGGTCTCCTGGTGTATTCAACCAAAAACTGGAATATATACATTTTAACCCGGTAAAGGCTGGATTATGCAAATATCCAGTGGATTACAAGTATTCGAGCGCGCGTTTTTATGAGAAGAACGAAAGGGATTGGGAATTTTTGGTTCATCATGAGGGATGAAGAACAAGTATGTTTGGTTGAACATGTCTCACGTTTGTTGGTGAAGAACACCAACAAAGGCGCGATCTCAATGGAACACTGCCGCGATGGAATCAAGAATTCTGAAATTCAACTCAATGCACAGAAAACTTATTTGAGAACGAAATAGAAGGGCTGCAAGAGGAGATCAACCAATTCCATCGATTGGGATAAACCAAAAAAGAAATGAAATCGCTAACTTTGAAAAACATAAAAATGAAGAATATGAAAGGCATTACAATTATAACCGATGAAACCCATGATAAGCGATATGTCCAAATAGAATTGTCAGCTTTGAAAAAAGTCCGTAAGAAAGGTAAAGATGTATTGTCTTTTTTGGAAGATTTGGAAGATATGATAGATGTAGAACTGTCTAAAGGAGAAAAGGGAGAAGATTGGGAAGTCGTCAAAAAAAGATTGAAAGAAAGAGATATATTAAGTGAGGATGTATAAGATTGTAATCCTTGAAAAAGCCGAAGAGCAATTAAGCCACTTACCCCGTAAAGAAGCAGATCGAATAGCCCAAAAGATCAACCATCTAAAAAGCAACCCTCAACCAGTAGGGAGTAAAAAGCTTATGGGCTATAAAAAAGCATACCGTATTAGGCAGGGTAACTATCGGATTATATATATAATTGAAAACAAGGTGTTAACAATAACTGTAATTAAGATTGGAAACCGTAAGGATATTTACAAATAACTAAAACCACGTTGGTGCAAGTCTTCCGGCGCGGGTTTGAGGACTAGCGTGACTTGTACCCAAATAGACCAAATGAAATAAAGTCTATTCTTTCAGTATCTCATGGAGTGCCCCTGCTAAATCCGTTATATCCTCCAAAATATGTTTTGGCTCAACCAGGTTTGGGATAATGTGCATCCGTTCCAATGATTGGAGTGGCTGCTCCTGGATGCCCGTCATCACTACAGTAATGCCCTTGTCTTTTAAACCTGTAATGATCTCTTCCAGGGCATAAATTCCGGATTGATCCACAAACGGAACACGTTCCATTCTGATCACGAAAACCTTGATGTCAGGTAATCTACTGACCAGTTCTTTAAGCTTAGTCGAAAAACCGAAGAATAAAGGGCCGTATAAATGCTTGATATAAACCTTTTTCGCATCCTCCTCTGAGATTTTAACCTCGTCATCCCATTTCTCTTGGTCCATGTGTTCACTCAACTCGGCCATTTCGGTATTTTCCTCTACTATTTCACTCATTTTCTTCATAAAAGCGATGGAAGAGATCACCATCCCAAAACCAACCGCCATGATCAAATCCCAAAAAACAGTGAGCAGAAGTACCACTACCATTACCACGGCATCTGTAGTTGGTATTTTTCTGATATGGCTTATTCCTTTGTAATCAATGATCCCAATCCCAACCGTGATCAGTATCCCTGAAAGCACGGGCTGAGGTATATGGCCTACCAGGGGGGCAGCCACCAACAAGACCACCAACAGCAGAAGCCCTGATATCACACCACTCAACCTGGTTTTACCACCTGAATTAACATTTACCACTGTTCTCATTGTTGCCCCGGCACCAGGAAGCCCTCCAATGAAGGCAACTGCTACATTTCCAATACCCTGGCCAATCAATTCCCTGTTTGAGTCGTGCTTTGTCTTGGTAATATTATCGGCCACTACTGAAGTTAACAGGGACTCAATCAACCCCAGGACTGAAAGTGCCAATCCATACAATAAAATTGTTTCCCATTCCAATACGGTGAACCAACTGAACATTTCAAGATGTATTGCAGGAAGCTCCTGGGGTATGGTCCCGATTACAGTAACTGATTCGGGGTGTAAAATAAAATAGGAAAAAGCAGACACCAGTATTAGTGCCACCAATGGACTGGGTACAACCTTGCTGATCCGGGGAAATAGATAAATAATCCCTATGGATAAAACCGAAAGTGCCGCGGCTTGCCAATTGATGAGATCAGGCAATTCATGAATATTTAATAATACCCCTAAGGAGGGCGCAAACCCCTCTTCCACGGGATTGGCAGAGCCAAAAAACGGGAATATAGAAGTGATAATAATAATCACCCCGATGCCTGTCATAAAACCACTTACTACTGAATAAGGAATGTAACGGATATACTTTCCGAGCTTTAAAATGCCGAAACTTATCTGCATAAGGCCCGCAACCATAAAAGTTGCCAGGATCATGGGAAGAGCTCTGTCCAGCGTATCAGCTTGTGATGCCACCGCTACCCCAGCAAGGGAAACAGCCACTACTTTAACTGATACGGTAGTCATTGGGGCGGTAGGGCCACTGATCTGTGTAGCTGTACCACCAAATAATGCAGCAAGGATTGAAAGGCCAATGGCACCGTAGAGCCCAGCTTTTGCACCAATACTGGAGGCCTCCTCTAAGCTGTAACCATAATGCGTTAGCACGGAAAAGGCGGTAACACCAAAAGCAAGTGCCAGGGGAAGTGCAACAATACCGGCTGTCACGCCACCAAGAATATCACCTCGTAGATTTTTCATGTGGTTTAAATCATTGGTTGAAGATAGTAGGAAATGGATGTTAAATTAAGGTATCAAATATAATATTATTTAGCTTATATTTTTCCACCCACCAAAAATAGCATGACCGGCATTCATCCAAAATACATCTACATTACTGAATCCTGATCTTTCCAGCCATTTTAACTGGCTTATAATAGAGGATGGTTTATCGATCGGATCTTCGTCTGGGTAATCAAAATAATTCCAATGGTCAGCCAGGAATTTCTGATAGGCAATATCTTTATCAATTTCCTTAGACTTTGCCTTGATAGAATCATCCCATAGTCGTGAGGCTATTTCAAAGCCAGTCGGTTGGGTGGGTTTAACAATGTCGGCTATTATCAGCATCCCACCAGGTGAAAGTAAACCAAATAGATCATTAAAAAGACTTTGTTTTTGCACCTCATCCAAATGATGAATGGCCAAAGATGACACGAATGCATCTGCTTGTAATTCTGTTGATCTCCAATCGATGGCCTCAAGTTTAAATTTCTGTAGGGAATACCTTTCCTGGTATCTTTCCAAATTTACCCTTGCCTGGTCAAGCATTTTTTCAGAAAGATCAAGTCCGTGAACCTTGGTATCCTCAAATTTCTCAAGAATGGTCTGGCAAAGTTTGCCTTCGCCACAACAAAGATCAACCACCATGTCAAGTTTTGGTACGGATGTCAATAATTTGCATATTACATCAAGTTGAATTGACCTGTCGGGTATAAATAAAGCCCCATGTTCAATAAACTCATTGGAATTGTCTTCTGTCCAGTTCTTTTCCATTTCTAAAGATTGTATCCTTTTCCCTTACATCCGTGAATACACTGCCTTAAGCATATTCCAGAATACGCTAAAATGGAATTTTACAATCTATTACAATGAAATATTTAATTGAATTGTTATATTAATTATTTTGAATTCCAAATATCATTGAGCCATTTCAGGAGTTGAATTCTCTGTATCTTTTTCTTCAATAACTTTTAGCGTATTCATAACTTTTGCATACTTAAATTTTCTATTTACTTCAGATATAAGCTCATAAGGTCTATTAAACGCCTCTTGTGAAACCCCAAAATGTTTTGAAAGAATTCTTATACTATTTTTTGATAGACCCTTTTTGTAGTTGAGTATTCCAGATACCATTCCTTTGCTTATGCCCAAAATATCAATAAGGTCTTTTGGCTTCATATTGTTTTCAACAATTAATGATTTCAACAATTGAATTGGATCCAATTCAGGTAACCTGGTATTGTCTTTATCATATATCTCGATTAATGCAGTAAGCAATTCAATTTCATTTTGAATATTCTTGTTGGTTTTTTTACTAAAAGCAAGCTTTTCAAGAATTTCACAATAATCATTGTACTGCTTTCTGGATTTTATTATTGTATACTTTAGCACTTTCATTTTTTTCTCCTTAATCCAATTTACTTCTTAATATATACTTATTGTATATTGTTCATTTTTAGCACATAATTTGTCGTATTCTGCATGTGTGCCAATCCAAGATACAAACAAGTGTATTTTCGTCTTACCAAACATATATTTACAAATCATCCTGTAATTACCACCACCAATGTCAAATATTACTCGATTGCTATCATTCCCCAGAACATCTACAGAGCCAAAAGTGCTTTTTATTTCTCCCGGACTGTTCCAATCAGCAAACTTCACAGTCTCTAACCAATAATTAAAAGCAGCTATACTATTTGAATGGCCTAGGGCATAATCGATCACAGTTTGTTTCTTTATTAAAT
>CBDVAV010000195.1:0-7908 GCA_965372055.1 uncultured bacterium
TGTGCTCCCTGAGCCATTTTAATTGTTCATTATCATTTTTCTCCACTACGAAATCCAGTCCGCTATTCTCAGATTGAAGGCCTGTGTAGGTAGTAGTAATTTTGGCTTTGGCATTACCATCTTGATCAATGGTTATTTCTGCACTACGAATTTGTTGATTGTCTTTTAGCCCATATGCTGGGGTATGAACAATTGTACCTCCCTCATCATTAATCACCAAAACATCCCGGTTTCCCGTGAACCTTCCAAGGTAGCCAAAAGGATTTGTCTGGCTGGTACACTCAAGCCAGATGGTATCATTTGCCATAGGCACACTTAAAATAACATGGTTAAACTGGGTACTTGGAAAATCAGAATCAATATTAGGGGCATTATCTCCAGCCAATACTAAAGTATAGTAAGATTTTATTCCGATTTCTTTAAGTAGCGACATTGTATAGTTTGTAAGGGCTTTGCAATCGCCGTAGCCCTTTTCATCAACAAAATCTGCAGCAAAAGGTTTCCACCCACCAATTCCCAATTGAACACTCACATATCTGGTGTTTGCTTGTAAGTAATTATAAATGGTTTTGATCTTATCCACGGCATTTAATCCATCGGTAAGATTCTTTAATTTGGATACTGTTTCTTCTGGTAGATTTTGAAGGTTTTTATTCAGCAAGTTTATCCAATGTCCAAACTCCTTCCATGAAGCCATATTCCCTGCATATCCTTCTATTTCAAAATCATCTGGGGCTATTTTAACATTTGGCACATACTCTTTATAATTTTTGCCCATTGGGTCAGGATCAAAAGCTTTGAGTTTTGAAGTTTTCCAAAAATACATTGAGTTACCTGCATAGTTGGTAATAATTGGGTCTTCGATTAAGTGTGATTTAAACCTAATGGATTGATCTAATGGGAATATAACTTTAAAGGTGGAATTTTCAACTGCAGTTTTCGCTGATTTTTGGGCAGTCCAAGATGGATAGTATAATAATCCATTATAAGATTTTTCATATTCAATCTCAATGGTGTAAGGATATTGTGGATATCTTAAGTCCAAATATTTTAGACGATTATCACTGTAAATGGATCCATCATAACTACTATAATCACGTATTTCATTCTTTTTTATCCTTTTAACTTCCTTTCCATTTTGATCGATAATTTTACCACTTAGATAATTGATTGTCTGCAACTTATCGTACCCAAGATAAACCTTGGCATGTGAATTGGCTTTGGAATTTAGAATGGTTACAACATAATGAACTTTCTTGGTAGCTTTTTTGGAAGAATATATTGTAAATTCCATCTCATCCAACCTCATCACCGCATTTGCTCCTTCTCTAAATTCTTTTGGGATATTTGAAACAGAATAGTCCTGCGCCGAACTTAATGTGACTATTATTACTAAAATACCAGATAGAAATAATTTAAATACTCTGCTTATCATGTCTTCTTCTTGATTACCAATTGCTCTGCATGTTTGGCAACGATCAAATTATAGAACTCCCTCAGTGCTGGGTATTCTGTTTGCAAATAGGTGGCCTTGTTGATGCTTATCATACTGACCACCTGCACTTTTCCATTCATAACATTAATATTATACTGGAAAATGGCTGTTTTATTGGGAAGGCTAAATACTGTATTTTCAGGTTTCTCATCCACTGTATATCCTTCCGGTAAAGTCAGTGTTAGCATGAAGGTTTCTTTATTCGCATAAGCAAAATCAACAGGATATTTTCTTTCTTCAATTTTAAATGGGTTTTCACTAAGGCCCTCTCCAAGCATGGGGTTTATGAAGATGAGGTTTCCCGCAGTATTCATAGCATCATTTAACTCGATTTCGTATTCCTCCTTCATCGAAGTACTGAAATCTTTTGGATTTGAATAAGTATGGCTTTCAATGGACCAATCCTGATTTTGATCGGAAACTTTCTTCAAATACTCTTCCTCACCGGAAATGATCAATGCTTTTCTGCTACTATGAGAGGCATAACCATTTGATGAAATAATATACTTGCCTTTCAAATTATCGTCTTCGGTAAAAGAGAGCGTTAACTGTTTTACCTGTTGAGATCCCTTGGCTGGTTTAAGTTCGATCCATCCTGGGGAATTATTTGAAATTACTCGGCCCTTGCCGTTTAAACATCTCTCTGGCAATGTCCCGATTGGAACAAACCTATCTGTGGCGTCCAATAAAATTGAACCTTCCTCCAATTTTAGCCTACACACTACATAGTTAAATTTATTGGAAATGGGAAAATTTTCCCTCACCATACCATGGTCACGGGTACTTAACATTACTGGATCTGCATCTAATCCAGCTCTTCTAAAAAGACCTGTCAGTAATAAATTTATTTCAGCTGAACTTCCTTTCCCATTATCAAATGGACGCTTGAGATTGAAATCAACAGAATAACGTTTATTGCCGTCCCAGATCATTTTCGCCCTTACAAAATTAAATATGGTTGAAATTAATGACTTCTGATCAGGAGAGGTGCTGACCATCAGTTCCAGTTCATCTTTCAGGAATCCGGTTTTCTTAAGTTGCAATCCAAAGGATTCCAATTCCAAGAACTTCTTATTAAAAGATGGCCATGTGTCCAAATATGTTTTCAGGGGTTGATTTGGATATTTTGTTGACTTAAGTTCAAATTCGATTTTACTGATATAATTTTTTGATGTGGTGATTTTTGGTTCAGAAATAAAGGCCGGGACATCTTGTGCTACCCAGCGAAATTTATCTTCTCTGTAGTCAAGTTTTGATGTTGTCATTTCACTTTTTACATTATAATCACCTTTTCTTTCTGTAGTGGTAAAAGTTAAATGTTTAAAACCCTCTGATTGTTCATTCACAGAGAATGGGTAATAACCTTGTGATAATTTCTGATACTGGAAGTATTCAGGTATAGCAACCCTGTATTCACTCCATATAATAGGGATAGTGTTTTGGAAATTCCACTCCCTCAAATTAAACCAGAAATCTGAGTTTATTGTATAAGAGTATTCAATCACTGAGCCGACTTTTACATTGGGCATGGTGAATTTCTCAATGTCCCAATGTTTACTGGACTTCTCGCTGAATCTAGAATCATTTTTAAGTTTACTTTTTACTATTTTACTGCCTTCCAGATTATAAGTAAAGCCTTTTACCTGTGAAACTCTTTCTTTATCACTACCATCATGGTAAACAGGTATTTCAACATCCCCCAATTTCAGGCCTTCTGTGTTAAATATCTTTATCCTGGTAATTCGTTTGAAATCCATTTGAAATCCCTGGTTTTCAATATATCTGAAAGAGGTTTCCCCATAATCCGCTAATACTACCGCTGCGGCTGTTGAATCCTTGCCATAAGCAATCATTCCCAGGTCTTCCTTATTAATTTTACCAAGGGCTATTGGCGGCTTTTGGGCATAAACAAAATTTGAAAGCAAAATGAGGATAAATAAAGTCAGGATAAATAAATTAGGGTATTTCTTCATGGTAATTAGGTTTAGTAAAATATTATCCAAGCAAATTACTTATAAAGTAGAATTATTCAAATTTATTTTTTATTAATATCGAATGAGTTGGCAAGTATATATAATCCAAATAGATTAAGATTATTACTAATAGTTGAATTCAAGATTACCCAATAATTTTCTGTATTTTGGATGTGATATATGGTTAAGATAAAATCTTCATTTTTTTGTCAGGAATGTGGCTATGAAGCGCCAAAATGGATGGGAAAATGCCCCTCCTGTAATTCATGGAATACCTTTGTCGAGGAGACCGTTACCGTAGGATCCCCAGAGCCATATAAAACAATCCCAGGCTCAAATGGCCCACCCAAAGCAGTGATCATTGATGAAATTTCCACCACCAATGAAAGAAGGATCAAGACCCTCAGCAACGAGTTCAACAGGGTATTAGGCGGCGGACTTGTGCCCGGATCCTTAGTATTGATCGGGGGTGAGCCGGGAGTAGGCAAATCTACCTTAATGTTACAAATTGGCTTTGGTGTTCCTGGTAAAAAGGTTCTGTACATTTCTGGGGAAGAAAGCGAGCAACAGATCAAAATGAGGGCAGAGAGGCTTAAAAAGAAAGAAGCTGAATTTTATATATTGACAGAAACCAATACCCAAAACATATTTAAACAAATTGAAAGGGTAAAGCCCGATTTGCTGGTAATTGACTCTATCCAGACTTTGCATTCAACAATGATAGATTCCGCGCCAGGGTCAATCTCCCAGGTCAGGCATTGCAGCGGGGAACTGTTAAAATATGCCAAGCAATCCGGTGTACCGGTTTTTCTGATCGGGCACATTACTAAAGACGGGGCAATTGCAGGGCCAAAAGTATTGGAGCACATGGTTGATACGGTGTTGCAGTTCGAAGGTGATAGGCACTTGGTTTACCGCATACTCCGGACCATGAAAAACCGGTTTGGGTCAACTTCCGAAATAGGGTTGTTTGAAATGACTGGAGAAGGTTTAAAAGAAGTAACTGATCCATCTCAAATCTTGCTTTCACATAAAAACCAGGATTTAAGTGGGATATCCATAGGGGCTTCACTTGAAGGTAACAGACCCTTGTTAATAGAGATTCAATCATTGGTGAGCCCGGCGGCTTATGGCACTCCCCAACGAAGTACCACGGGTTATGATCCCAGGAGGGTGAACATGCTGCTCGCAGTATTGGAGCGAAGAAGTGGCTTCAGAATGGGTACCCAGGATGTATTTCTAAACTTGGCAGGAGGGCTAAAAGTCGATGATACTTCTATAGACTTGGCCATTTGTACTTCAATTGTTTCGTCCATGGAAGATGTTCCCATTTCCCAGGATATTTGTTTTGCTGCTGAAATCGGACTGGGCGGGGAGCTTAGAGGAGTCCCCAGAATTGATGGCAGGATATCAGAAGCAGAGAAACTGGGATTTAAAGGGATATTCATTTCATCCTTCGCCCAGAAGGGCCTTGACATAAAAAAGTACAAGATTGAGATCAGGGGCTTTGATAAAATCAGCAAAGTGTTTTCTGAACTGTTTGGCTAATCGACCTCAATCAAATCACCAAACCGCTGATTAAAACCTGCTATCCCCTGTAAACCCCCGGTATGTATCGCCAATATATTTTTACTTTCCCTAAACTTACCTTCTTCGATCATCCTGTAAATGCCATACATCATCTTACCAGTATAAACTGGGTCTAAAGCTATACCAGTTGTTCTTCTGAAACTATTAATGAAGTCAATCAGGGACATGTCAAATTTGGCATATCCTCCGAAGTGATAATCCGTACATACCTCCCAATTGAGATATTCACTTTGGTTAAGCCTCATAAGTTTTTCTATTTCCTCTTTCAGAAAATTGCCTTTAAGTGCTGAATATCCGATAGCTTTATTTCTACCTTTCAATCCCGTGATAATTCCAGCTAAAGTTCCTCCGGTGCCTACAGGGACACATATTATGTCATATTCAATATCTATTTCATCTATTATTTCAGCGCACCCTTTTAAAGCCAATAGGTTTGTTCCTCCTTCTGGTAAAAGATAAAACTTCCCGAATTTCTTTTTTAGGGATTCAATTAACTCCAATTCATTTTTGTTTCGGTAACTCTCCCTCGATAAGTAATGGATCTCCATACCACAACTGATAGCGAATACAAGGGTTGGATTTAGTGGAAGTGTTTCTTCACCCCTGATTATTCCAATCGAATGGAACCCAGCTTCACGGGCAGCAGCAGCGGTAGCATTGATGTGATTTGAATATGCCCCACCAAAAGTAAGCAAAGTTGAGAATCCGGATTTGGAAGCTTCTTCCAGGTTGTATCTCAGCTTTCTCCATTTATTTCCTGAAACATATTTATGGATCAAATCTTCACGTTTCAGGAATAATCGAATGCCAGATTCTCGAAGTATGTCATCCTCGATCTCTTGAATAGGGGATTGATGAAATTTGATCACGGGGTAAAATTAATTATCCAGGATAGCAATTAACCATCTGCCATTATAATTTTATCATCAAAATTATTGGTCATTTATTTTTTGCTTGTTTTAAGAACCTCACAACTCGAAACTGAGAACCGGGAACTTCCCCCAAATTTTCAATATGAAATCTCATTGTATTGGCCTAATGTCTTAAGTCCAACAATCTAACACCTTAATTTATGTTAACTTTAGGACAATTATGCAGCCACAGGAAGACGATATCAAGAATGAAAGTGATGACCTGTTTGAACATTACCGTATCATTGCCGACCCCAGGCAGTCATTGATAAGGATTGATAAATTCCTGGTGGACAGATTGCCCAATGTAACCCGAAATAAGATTCAGGATGGCATCAAGCTTGGGTTCGTAAAGGTTCATGATCAAAATGTTAAAGCTAACTATAAGGTAAGGGCAGATGATGTGATAACAGTTTCATTGCCCCAACCTCCCCGTGACAAGGAAGTAGTAGCTGAAAACATCCCTCTTGATATAGTTTTTGAAGACGGGTTTTTGCTAGTGGTAAATAAACCTGCCGGGATGGTAGTGCACCCGGCCCACAACAACTGGACTGGTACTTTGGTAAATGCACTCACCTATCACTTTCAGAATCTACCAACCATGCAAAACAACGAAGGCCGCCCAGGCCTAGTGCATAGAATTGATAAAGATACCTCTGGATTGCTGGTGATTGCCAAAACTGAAACAGCCATGAACGGTTTGGCAAAGCAGTTTTTCGACCACACGATTGAGCGAAAATATTACGCCTTGGTGTGGGGAGAACCCGAAAAGGACAAAGGCACGATTGATGTTAATGTTGGAAGGTCTTTGAAAGACAGGAGGGTAACGGTTGCTTTTCCAGAGGCCGATTTTGGGAGGCATGCCATTACGCATTATCAGGTGATTAATAATCTCCGTTATGTTTCTTTAGTCCAATGTCAACTTGAAACGGGACGTACTCATCAAATCAGGGCGCATATGAAATACTTTGGACACCCTCTATTTAATGATGCAATGTATGGAGGGGATAAAATTCTGAAGGGGGCCGTTTTTTCAAAATACAAAGCTTTTGTAGAAAATTGTTTCAAAATTATTCCACGACAAGCTTTGCATGCCAAATCATTGGGATTTATCCATCCAATTACAAAAAAGGACATGCATTTCGATTCCCAGTTACCTGATGACATGCAACAAGTGATCAGCAAATGGGAAGCTTATCTCAATTATTGTTAAGCAGTTTGGGTAGGAAAGTATTTAATTGTTGGAAATTTTCAGGATTTAAGGGAGCAACTGAACTTCTTAACAAAGATGTTGGCGAATTGCTCACATACCTAGTATAAAATCCAAGTGAAACAATATTCATATTTCTGCTCCAAAAATAGCCTTAAACCACATTTTAACACAAGTGCAACAATAGTTAACGCATCTGCACCATGCTTTAATAACCTCTATTTATAGTTATCCTTCCTTTGCAGAACCTTTAGAAATTAAATTTACCTAGAAGAGATTACTCATGAAAAATTCAAGCAACTTTAGGTATTTAACGATACCCTTGGCGTTAAGTCTATTAGCGCTATTAATTGTATTCAGTAACCTTAAATCCAGTAGAGAATCATACTATAAAATCTCTGTAGAGAATTTCCTAAAATTTCTTAGCGAAAACCATAACTCGGTAGATGAAATATTAATGAAAGATGTCTCAATCCATGGTACAATAGTTCGCATAGAGAGACAAGAAGAAAAAACCATTATCTACTTTGAAATTCAAAACGAGCTGGAAATTCCAGTAGTCTTGGGGAAAGATCACCGTCATTATGCAGACCACTTGAAAATTGGGATGCAGATAGAGGTAAAGGGGAAATGTTCCCTAACTCAAGAAGGCATTCAGGTTAAACAAGGCATAATTATTTAATAATTCATTAAAAATTTGGTTCAAATCTATCAATAAATAAATTTTAT
>CBDVAV010000196.1:0-7901 GCA_965372055.1 uncultured bacterium
ACAATTTGAATAACAGTTCCTGGAATTTCCTGTTTTTCTTTTTGCAACCTTTAATTAATTCTGCTTCGCTATATTTATCAATTTCTTCCACAGAAGGGATTGACCAGTTTAGAAAATTACTTTTATTGATTTCTCTACACTGTTTTCAACAATTTCATAGATAAAATCATTTTCTTTATCAGCAATAATTATTGTTAGAACACCATTAATATCAGTTAATTCTGCACTTTCCAAAGAGTTTCTGCTTATAGTGGAAAACCACATAGTTGGATTGAACTCTACGAAAGCATTTGAAACAATGTCTTTTGATAATACTATTTCACGCCCTCCATTTATTGATTCTGCAATGATTTTATAAGTGGGATTACCATCAATTTCTACCCTGACGGGTATTTGGGATCCATCAATTTTTGTATAAATCCCCTCAACCCATAATCCTAGTTGAATACCATCATCAAAAAGTTTTATCGAGACTTCAATCAGGGTATATAACCCCTGTGGTATGTCAAACTCCAACAATGGGAAGATGTCACCGGCCATTTCCCAGGTAGTAATAAAACCGCTATCATACCTTGATTCAAAAAATACACCTGAAGCATTTTGCCTATCACCATCAAATCCAAAATCCCTGATGTTTAACCTGCCTCTGTTAAAAGCGAGATAACCTTCATCGTTTTGGTTTGTATTTAACCTGAATTCAAAATTTACCTTTCCTGTTTTTGCAAAATCTTCTTTTTCACATCTATGAAACAGCAATAAAACAGTAAAAGTTGAAAACAGAATCAGTACTTGCTTCATCATGTATTTTTACCCAATAATAAGACGTTGCTAAAGGCAGTAATGGTTGGAATTTACATAAAGTCTTAACAATGGGATTATAAGCAATGTAATTCATCTCACTATAAATGTGTAAAGGTTTATGTTATTTGTACAACTTTGGAACAATGAAAAGGCTATCTCATCACTGGATGGGATAGCCTTTCAGAAAAATCATGAACTCTGTAAAATTTACAATGTCGGATAAAATATTTTGTGCAATTGTTTATGAATTCATTGGCTTTCATCCAATCAAATGACCAGTCCGGTAGTTGCATCTATTCTTACTCTGTCCACTTGCCCATTGAAAACAATCTCTATCTCGTAAATCCACGTTCCTGCGGTGTTTTGGTCTAACTTCCAGCTTTCAATTTCTCCGGCAATTTCTTCTAAAGCTGTACTTCTTGCTACAGAAAATAAGATAAGGCTCATTCCAGGATTTAATTCATAATCAAAGGGTCCAATTTCAGATGATATTCTACGAAGTCCACCTCCTTGTTCAAAAAATATTAGTTCAACTATACCTCCCCCAGATGTTTGAACGGTAGCTTCCCAAACAATCTCTCCGGTAAGGGTTGTATCCTTTACATTGGAAGTAACTGTTCCTGAAATAATACTTAAAGCTTTACTTGCGGCCTGATCTGCAGTTAATATTGGTGAGGGATCATCATCGTCACTACATCCAAGGAATGCTATAAACCCAGTGATACAAACCAATAATGTAATTTTTTTAATTAGATAATTAAGTGAATTGTTCATTTCTTAAAATTTAATTTAAATTTATTTATTATGCTTTTACTTCTATGACGTTTATCGTTAGCAAAGTAGTTGGAAAGTTCGAAAACTTTTTTTTGCCTTTAAAATGAAATGCTTCTCCTAGTCTTACTAATGTTTGGTTTTACCAAATATCCTTTGGCAATTCATATCAACATAGGTCTTAGAAGAGAACTTAAAAACGATTTCGATGCCCCCGATTGAGATCGGAATTGGTATCTTGTATTATGAAAATATCTGTTTATCAGCACTGTTACGTGCAAAAACAAAAAAGCTTCTAAGTCATTCACTTAAAAGCTTTTTCGAATTAAAGCAGTAATCCTATTATTTTGGTATATTCCCCATAAAATGCTATTACCAGCTAATTTTATGGTTAAATTTTGCTTTGATCAGGCAGTGGGGATTCCTGTTCGTCTTTTACTATTTTCTTTGGTGGTAAAGGAATAATCATTGAAACACTCTTTCTGTATTCACGATACTTGTCCCCATAGAAAGTTATTAAATCTTTTTCCTCAAATTGTATAGCTACCAGGATGTATAGTGTGGTAGCAATTGCAAAAAGAAAATGAGCTGCACTCATAGAGGGTGTCGACCAGAAAGCAATGATAAAACCAAGGTAAAGTGGATGTCTTACAACTTGATAAAAATAAGGGGTCTTAAAAGTTAGTTGGGGATACTCTTTCCCTATTAAATTAAAATAAACTTGGCGTAATCCAAATAGATCAAAATGGTTGATAATAAAAGTACTGATCAGCACAATGCCCCATCCGAGAAAGAAAACCACCATCAGAACTAAATTCAACGTAGATCCCTCTACCTGCCAGATAATACCACCCATTGGTTCCCATTTCCAAAAAAGCAGTAGTAACAATAAACTTGCAATCAATACATAGGTGCTACGCTCAATGACGCTGGGTATGACTTTAGTCCACATTCGCTTAAAACCTTGCCTGGCCATAACACTATGTTGGACAGCAAATAAACCAAGCAATAAAGCATTTACTAGCAGTGCTTGTAATAATGGTACCTGTACTGCAGAATCAATGGATTTGGGCACTACTAAGTTGCCTACAAACCCAATTGCATATAAAAAAGTACCGAAGAAAATCAGGTAGCATATGATACCATAAAGAAAAAAGATTATCTTTTTCATAGTAGAGGTTATTTAAGTTAGGTTTATTTAGAAAGTTAATTATTTATTAGTTAATTACAAGATAATCAAACGATTAATAGGTAATCCAGTCTTGTTAATACGTATTAGTCGCATATTTTCGCTTACTGTAAACCTTCGGTGGGTAAATGTGAACAGCGCATTGTGTTAGTTTAATATTAACCTATTACTCGTGCTTAATAGAGTCCACAGGGTTTATAACTGCCGCCCTAATGGCATGATAACTGGTCGTAACCATGGCCACAACCATTGAAATAAAACCTGCCAGAATAAATAGCCCGGGGTTTAGTTCAGCTTTATAGGGAAAGTCCTGGAGCCAGTTTGTCATGGCGAAATAGGAAATGGGAATTGCAGGAATCAGTGCAAATACCACTAATTTCGAGTAATCTTTAGAAAGCAGTATTATGATCCTAAATACATTTGCACCCAGCACTTTTCTTATTCCAATTTCTTTAAACCGGAGTTCAGCAGTAAATGCAGATAAACCATAAAGGCCAAGGCATGCTACTAAAATTGCAATGATGGAGAACAGGGAAAATAAACTGTAAAACCGTTCATCTGCTTTAAGCTGACGGTTATAATCCTCGTTCAGAAAACTATATTCAAAAATTCCATCTGAAATTATTTTTTGATATGATGATTGTATTTCTGATATAATATTTTGGCTGTTATTAGATGATATCTTTAGAGATAAATATCCCGGAGACCTTCCGCCGTTCATTACCATAATAAATGGCTCGATGCTCTTGTTGGGGGACATAAAATGAAAATCATTAATTACCCCAATTACCCTACCGTTCCTATTTTGCCATTTTAATGGCTCTCCTAGGGCAGCTTCGGGGGATTCAAATCCAAGCCTTCTTCTCCCGGATTCATTAATTATAAAAGCTTCCAGTTCATCAGTACCAGTGCTTTCATCAAAGTAGCGGCCAGCTTTCATTTTAATATCAAACAAGGCAAGGAAATCATAATCAACCGCCAGGTACCTCATATCACTCCAAACTGCATCATCGTCCCAGCCAAGTCTAACCACATTGTTCCCCATGGCCTTTCCAGGAACAGCAGAAGACAACGATACTGCAATGATATCTGCTTTCTTACTTAACTCTTCTTTTAATAATTTGAAATTCTGACTTGAATTTGCCGCATGACGGGTGGGAATAAATATTACCTTTTCCTTATTAAATCCCAGGTTCTTGGTTT
Organism: uncultured bacterium; assembly: GCA_965372055.1. Lineage (GTDB taxonomy): Bacteria > Bacteroidota > Bacteroidia > Cytophagales > Cyclobacteriaceae > CBDVAV01. Next base: position 3,965 of record CBDVAV010000196.1, read on the forward strand.
TTAAAAATTGAAGTTGATTAAAAACCACCAAAGTTCCGGCAATCAACGCAATTGATATGGCAAACTGAAATACTACCAGAAATTTACGAAGCCCACTTCCTTTCCCATTGGTTTTATAATCCCCTTTTAATGTCTTTGCGGGATTAAATGAAGACAAAAATATGGCTGGATAACTCCCAGAGAAAATCCCTGTAAAAAATGTTATTGATATCAATGCGATAAATACCCCCGGATTATTAACAATATTTAAGCTAAGCTCTTTGTTGGTAAACTCATTGACCTCCGGCAATAGCAACAAGGCCAATCCAACAGAAAGAAGCAATGACAACAATGCCATGGTAATTGATTCCCCTAGAAATTGCCCAATAAGTTGTGACCGGTAAGCTCCAGCCACTTTTCGCAGGCCTACTTCTTTTGCCCTTACTATTGATCTGGCTGTGGCAAGGTTCATAAAATTTATACATGCAATCACTAAAATAAAAACACCAATTACGGAAAATATATATACATAGGATTTCTTGCTGTTCGGCTCGATTTCCCCTCTCAAATCCGATGTTAAATGTATATCCCTAAAATTTTGAAGGGAGTATTCCTGTCGGTACCCAGAAGATTCTTCCTGGGCAAGAATGTAGTTGGCCGAAATTCTTTTGATTTTCGATGCCAGGGCATCAACATTGGATCCGGGAACCAATTCAAGATATGTGTAGTTACTGAAATTCCACCAATGAAATGAGAAATTAAGGCTAACCTGTGTATTAAATGAGACAAGGAAGTCAAATTTCATATGTGTGTTAGCAGGCATATTTTCCATCACCCCGGTTATTTCAAGATTGGCAGAACGATCCGGCAATTCCAGGATTTTCCCCACAACATCAATTTTTCCAAAATATTTTATAGCCACATCTTCGGATACTACTACAGAAAATGGTTTTTTCAAAGCCGTCTCTGGGTTTCCTGAAATTAAAGGGATGGTGAAAAGTTTGAACATATTTGAATCGGCAAATGCAATGTTTTGATAAAACCTTTCAGTCTGATCCTGAAGCTTTATCACTTGGTTGGCCAGTGGCCTGATGCGTACACTTTGAACAATTTCAGGATAATCCTTGGCGATTACTTCACCTACTGGTGCTCCCATAGTGGCCCATTTCTCAGAGCCATTGTTGTCAGGCAGGAAATATTCTACTACCAGCCTTTGGATATTTTCAACTTTTTTATGGTGCAGCTCATAGCTTAATTCCGACTGTACATACAAAAAAATCAATATGGCGCAGGTCATTCCCACGGTTAATCCCAGAATGTTTATTGAAGAATAAACTTTGTTCTTTAATAATGACCTGAGAGCTACTTTGATATAGTTACGGAACATAGTGGTACTTTTTCTAATCACTAATACTCCCAATATTTCGATTAGTTACAGAAGATTTGCAGGAATTTTTGGGAATGATTTTAGAATTTTAATTTACCATCAGCTTTATTCCTCTGTTATTAATTTTAGACTGGGTAAATTCAGAAAACGATGCCCCTTCAAGGATTTCACATCTATGATGATGGCTGCCCTTGGTAAACAATCAAATATAATTAATAAGCTCATCTGCCAGATCTACAAAATCTGAAGCGCCATTGCTTGTGTTTTTATAATGAAATATATCTTTGGCATGCCCGAATGCTTCTACCAATGAGATGGAGTTTCTAATTGAATTTTTAAATACATTGCCATTAAATTTCCCTGATGCTATATTCATATTTTGCTGATGATGTAATAATCTGGAATTAACTTGATTGAAAATAATCTTAAAAGGAACACTGTTTTCAAGGGCAAATTTCTCTATTAATCTAATTCCATTTATTGAGAACTTTTCAGGTTTCGCAGGAATCAGAATTAAATTACAACAATTAAGTGCATTTATTGTAAGCAAATTATATGAAGGGGGGCAATCTATAATGATTAAATCATACTTACTTTTTACCTGGGCTATAATTTCCCTCAACACGTATTCACCTCGTATTGTCTCGTGCAATAAATTTTCAATTTCAAGTAAGTTCTCATTGGCTGTAATAATGTGGACATATTTATTGATTTTAATTGGAGATATTTCAGGATATCTAAAATGGATAATATCTTTAAAATAATTACCAATATTTTGTTCACGGCCACTGAATCCTAAACCTGATGATAAATTTCCTTGAGGATCAATATCAATCAAAAGCACCTTTAAAAATCTCGCAATCGAAAATCCTACATTGGCAGCTATAGTGGTTTTGCCAACCCCGCCTTTATGATTGCTAACAGTAATTACTCTTGCCACTAATTTAGTTGAGTGGTCAATCTCGTTGATAATGTTTAATAAAAATATGAAACATTAAGTAAAGAAACTAATCAAATAACCTATGGATATTACATGACAATATATTACTAGCTGGACTCCCAAAAAGCTCATTCCTGCTTCAAGGCCACTACAGGATTACTATTGGCCGAATTGAGAGACTGACTTCCTGTAATAAAGAACACCATAGCATACACCAGTATGGTTGCTGTTGTAAAAGCCAGGGGGTTCAGGGTTATGGTATAGGCAAAGTTATTAAGCCATTCACTTATTAAAAAATAACTTGTTGTACTGCCAATAATGGCTGCAGTCAAGATGGTCATAAACGTTCTTTTATTGAGCAGCATGATGATTTGCATGGTGGAAGCGCCCATCACTTTTCGTACCGCGATCTCTTTGGACTTCTGTTTGGTCAAATAAATGATAAAAACAGTTAATCCTTCCAGCGACAATAAGACAGCCAGTATGGCAAAGATCAGGCTAAGATTACCTACTCGGCGCTCTTTAGCATAAATTGCCCTGATTTCATCATTTAATAATTCATATTCAATAGGCCTGTCAGGAATCATAACTTGCCATTCCTTTTCCATGATATCGAAGGCTTTATGCAGATTAGAAGGATTTACTTTGACAAGAACATTAAAATTAACATTGGTAGGGTCCTTTCTCATGGAAATAATCTGAGGAACAATGGCTTCCTTTAGTGAAAAAAAATTAAAATCCTTGAAAACTGCCGAAACCGTTCGATGAAGTTCATTCTCAGTACCTGGTCGCAATACTAAAGTTTTACCAATGGGATCATTTTGCCAATTATACTGATTAATAAGGCTTTGATTCACTAAGGAAACTACTTGCCCGGATTCTGCTGATTCCATTACTTTTCTAAAATCCCCTTCAAGTATTTCAATATTCATGAGATCGAAATAACTTTCCCCCACACCATAAGACAGCAGATTTTCATAGATGATAGCATACCCTTCTGGCGTATAGGCCAGGGGCGCCATGGCATCTCCCATCACCGCTCCATGGGTAACATTTTCAATTTCAGGATAACTCAGTAACCTTTCTTTCAAGACATTATAATTCTCTACCCCACCTATAAAAAATGCATTTTGAATCTTGATTACACCATTTGCAGAAAACCCAAGATCCTTGTTATCAATATAAGTTATCTGTCTGCTGATAAACCAGGCAGATATACTTAAAATAAAGAGCAACACAAATTGTACAAAGATTAAGATGTTCCTGAACCGGAAGCTTCCCATGGAGTTAAATGAAGTTTTACTTTTGATCAGCTGGCTTATCTTGGTGTTGGTAAGCACCATGGCAGGATAAGATATAGTTAGCACACTAACACTGAAGACAAACAGCCCTGCTGCCAACCAGTAAAAAGGTGAGGAGAAAAACTTGTTTTCAATACTTAACCCCAGAAATTCGCTAAAATGGGGTAGGATAATTTTTATACCTAACATCGCCAACGGTATACAAAGCATAGTGACCAATAGGGATTCCAAACCCAGGGTGTAAATGATTTGAGCTTTGGATTCGCCCAGGACTTTACGCATCCCAATTTCAAGTCTTTTACCTGAGTAGATAGCCAGGGAAAGGTTAAT
>CBDVAV010000197.1:0-7896 GCA_965372055.1 uncultured bacterium
GCTATATTAAAAACATCACTTGTTTTGAAATTTATTGATGAATGATCAATCGCTTTGGCGTCCGATTCTTTATTATCAATTAAGGATATGGTAACAAGAAACAGGGAAAGTATTATGAATGCCAGTCCCATACGATCAATGAAGGGCATATCGGGAAAAACTACTTTTTCAATAAAAAAGGACAAGGGAATAGTTACTACCGCTGTCCACAAAGCAGCATTTGCCGAAGCCCTTTTCCAGAAAAGTCCAAAAATAAATATGCAAACAACCCCTGGGCTTACTAATCCGGTAAAATCCTGTATAAATTGAAATGCTTGTTCCAGGTTTGATAATTGGGGGGCAATTGCAATAGCTATCAACAATGCAATAACCCCGACGACCCTTCCTACAAATACTAATTTTTGCTCATCAGCCTCTGGTTTGAAAAAAGGTTTATAGATATCCATGGTGAAAATGGTAGAGGTACTGTTTACCATTGAACTGAGTGATGATACGATTGCAGCAATTAATGCAGCAAAAGCAAGTCCACGAAATCCAGGTTGAACAAAATTGCTCAATAACCAGGGATAAGCTTCATCAGGTTTTTCAATTGGAGCTTTTAACACGAAGGCTACAATGCCCGGAATAACCACTATCAACGGCAACAAAAACTTGAGATATGCGGCAAATACCAATCCCTTTTGAGCCTCCTGAATGTTTTTAGCACCTAGCGCTCTTTGGATGATGTACTGATTACAACCGAAATAGCTAAGATTTGCGATCCACATGCCCCCGATCAGCACACTAATTCCCGGTAGGTATTTATAAGACTGATGAGATTTATCAAGGATCATGTCAAACTTTTCCGGGGCCTCGGATAACAAATGGCCAAAACCGGCTAAAGCCCCGTCACCTACACCAACTGCTCTCAAAGCCATATAGGTGGTGACCAATCCTCCGCCAATCAGAAAAATTACTTGAAGTACATCTGTCCAGGCTACTGCTTTCAAACCTCCATATATACTATATACAGCTGAAAACAGAGCCAAACCCAATATCCCATAAATTGTAGGAATGCCCATTATTGTATTCAAGGCCAACGAGCCAAGATATAATACCGATGTGAGGTTAACAAACACGAAAACCATTATCCAAAAGATTGCAAGGCTTACCCTAACCCTGTTATCAAATCGAATCTGAAGAAACTGAGGCATGGTAAATATTCCCTTCTCAAGAAATATTGGTAAGAAATATTTAGCTACCACGATCAGGGTTGCAGCCCCCATCCATTCATAAGAGGCAATCCCAAGTCCAATAGCAAACCCAGAGCCTGACATACCAATGAATTGTTCTGCGGATATATTCGCCGCGATCAATGATGCACCAATAGCCCACCATGGCAATGCTTTACTGGCCAAGAAGTAATCTTCTGTATTCTTTAAATGTCCCTTTTTCTCTCGGGAAACCCATAAACCCACCACGATAATCATCAGGATATACCCAATAAATACAATGAAATCGATGGTTAGAAAATTCATAATTCTGTTATAATATTAAGCTCTTCCAAGTATTTTATCATCTTTTGGATCAAGATACGGGACTCAAGATATTCAAAACTTTCTATTTCTCAAATCGGAGTACCAGTTCCTGGCAATTGGAAACAAGTTTACAAGAACTGATGAGTGATATGATTGTGATAAGTATCTTAAAAAACCTCAGGGATAAAAGTCTGGTAATCCATGGGTGGCCTGACGTAGTTTTTGTATTCTGGAATGGGCGGAAGTTCTATTTTATCATATTTCATTTTTTTATGGGGGATCAAACTCAACAAGTGATGAATACAGTTTAAACGGGCCCTTTTCTTATCATCGCCGTTTACAACAAACCAAGGCACCTGTTTAGTGTCGGTATAGGAAAACATCTCATCCTTTGCTTTTGAATAAGCCAACCAATTTTCCCTCGACTTCAAATCCATCGGGCTGAATTTCCATCTTTTCAGGGGGTTATTTATTCTTTCAGCAAAACGTTTTTCTTGCTCTTCATCACTTACAGAAAACCAATATTTGATTAGTATTATGCCAGAACGCTCCAACATTCTCTCGAATTCGGGACATGAGCGCAAAAATTCATGATATTCATTCTCTGTACAATACCCCATTACTTTTTCTACCCCAGCCCGGTTATACCAACTTCTGTCGAACAAAACCATTTCACCAGCAGCAGGTAAATGAGGTACATACCGTTGAAAGTACCATTGGGATTTCTCTCTTTCCGTGGGTATACCTAGGGCAACTACCTTGCAGACTCTTGGATTTAACGGTGCAGTTATCCGCTTGATCACCCCTCCTTTCCCAGAAGCATCCCTCCCTTCAAAGATCACCACCACCTTTAACTTTTTATTTTTTATCCATTCCTGCAAGTGAACCAATTCGGTTTGTTGTTTAGCCAATTCCTTTTCGTAATCATCACGATTGATTTTTTTATTGGTTTTGGTCTTATTATTTCCCATAAAACAATCTTTGGTGTAGGGTATTTATTCAGTGCAACTCATTAAAATATATTATCTCAAGATATAAGTCATTCCTATTTAATAAAATGATAATTGTCATAGCGGAAGAAGCATTTATAAGGGCATCTAAAAATTATATATTAGGCTAATAGTCAATTTTCAATTGCATTTCAGTATGATTTTCAAAATAATTAATCATTTCTAATAATATCCACTGGATTAGTCAATGCCGCCTTTAACACTTTTCCACTTATGGTGAAAAGTGCAATAGCAATAATACCTATTATAGGGCTAAGGATAACCCACCATTGAATCTCTGTTCTATAAGGATAGTTTTCAAGCCAACTGTTAATTAATGTCCAAATTATTGGCAATGCTATAACTCCAGAAATCAATACCAGTAGTATAATATCTTTGGACAGTAGCTTCACCAAACTTTGAATCGAAGCACCAAGTACTTTTCTAATGCCAATTTCATTGGATTTTTGCCCCACAATAAATATTGAAAGCCCATAGAGTCCAAGACAAGAAACAAATATGGCAAAACCCGTAAATATATTTAAGACATTACTAAATAGTAATTCACTTTTATATTGTTGATTAAAGAAATCATCAAGAAAGAAATAATCAAAGGGTTTATCAGGAAAAACGGCCACCCAGTTCTCTTGAATCAACTGAATATTTTCATTAAGGTGGTCTAAGTCCGTATAGTCTATTTTAACTGAAAAATATTTCATCGAACCCCAGAAAGTCTGAAATACTATCGGATAATTATACTCCTTAAAAGAGGTGGCCCTAAAATTTACCACTCCTATAATTTCAATTTCTCTTTCATTATTATTATTACCGTAAACCACTTTGGCACCAATGGCCTCATCAGGAGATGAAAAACCAAAGGTTTCCAGTGCTTCTATGTTTATGATTATTTTTCCCCGATTAGAAGATGATTGGTAAGAAAAATTTGTTCCTGCTACAAGTTTGACCTCGAACATTTCAATAAAGTCTGCATCAATACGCGTGTAATATAGACTAATTGATTCCTCCTTGTTGTTAACGTTTTTGAAGTACGGATTTTGTGATAGGTATTTTTTCCCAGGGATATCATATGATGCCGTAGATCCTTTGATTGCAGGGTGATAGGAAAGTTTATTTTTCAGAACACCTAACCTTTTAATAAAAAGTGAATCTGATCCGGGAGGCCCAATAGAGGTCATTGTTCTTAAAACTATCGTTTGTTCCATATTGATTCCCAATTCTTTCTCCTGCATAAAATTGAGCTGCTTAAAAATTGAAACTGATCCAATTACCAAAGCCATGGATATTGTAAATTGCAAAACCACCATAACCTTTCTTAAATATGACACGCTTTGCGTAGAACTTGTATGTCCAGCACTTTTGAGAACAATTGAAGGCTGAAACGAAGAAAGGATCAATGCAGGATATATTCCTGAAAGAAAGGCACCTATGACCACAAGGATAAAATAACCCATATAGATCATTAGTGTTATCGATTGATTTATCGGAAACTCCTGCCCCCTAAGTTCAAAGTAAATAATTGTACCCAATTGGATAATAGTGACTGCCAATAATAAAGCAAAGGCGTTCACCATGAAGGATTCTATAAGAAACTGTTTTACCAGATCTCTTTTGGTGGAACCGATAGATTTTCTAATACCTACCTCTTTAGCCCGTCCCAATGCTTTAGCTGTTGATAAATTGATGTAATTCGCCCATGCAATGACCATGATTAGAAGTCCTAACGCAAAGAGGATTTGAACCGATTGAACACTTGCGTTTTCCTCTGCTTCTCCTTGCAAATGTGAGTGCAAATGTATACTGGTTAGTGGTTGAAGTGAAAAAACTGGGCTGAGATGCGACATTCTTCTGTCTGCCATATATTTACTTACCAAATCGGGGAATTTACTTTCCAAGAATTTAACATCAGACTCTTTATTTAGTAGGATGTAATTATAAAAATCATCCCAATGCCAATTATATGTGTCCCCTCCCTGACTTTCCTCGGTAAGGGATTCCCATGCAAATAGAAAACTGAATTTTATGTGTGAATTTTCAGGTGAATCTTCAAAGACCCCAACCACCTTGTAATCTCCAAAATAAAGGTGATTAATTGATTTATTGAGAGCAGATTGATCGCCAAAATACTTCCGTGCAATTGTTTGTGAGATTAAAACCTCTCCTTTATCTGGTGTCTTGAGATTTGCATCACCCTCAATCAGTGGTAAAGTGAAAATATTAAAGAAATTACCCTTAACATGATAAACATCCGTTTCAACAAACTTAATTTCTTGAGCTTCTTCTGGTAAATGCGTTATGATGATATCAGCCTGATCGCTAATATTAAATAATGTTGTGTAATCTATGACTTCAGGGTATTCTAAAGTCATTGTTTCGCCCAGTGGAATAAATGATTGTGCTTTTTGATATTGCAATTCACCATCAATATATCTATCATGCTGAACCCTGTAAATACTTTCGGCGTGCTCATGAAATTTATCATAACTTAATTCGAAACTGACATATTGAAATATCAATAAACTAGCAACCATTCCAATTGCCAAACCAGCTATGTTTATCAATGAAAAAGCTTTGTCTTTCTGGAGAATACGAAAAGAGGTTTTAATATAATTTCTGTACATTTATTTTTGTTTTTTATTAAGATAACATAACCCTATTTTTTCAGCATCCGGTTAAAAAAGTCTACCGTTGCCTCATAAGCCGAAAGCCAATTTTTATGCAACAAGAACCCATGCACTTCGTCAGCAAAAATTAGCTGCTCAAAATGCACACCTTGATTTCTAAGGGACTCCACAAGATCAACTGTTTCGCTAAACGGCACATTCCTGTCATCATCACCATGGATTAGCAGAACCGGGGATTCCCAGGTATCCATGTATGCCATTGGAGAAGAATCGAAAGCTAGCTTGGCAGCGTCGGCTCTTTTTGATGCATCGTACGAAGTGCTGAAATTCCTGATCACCACATTCCAATCATGGACCCCATGAAGATCAACCCCAGCTGCAAACAGATCCGATGCTTTTGCCAATCCCAAAGCGGTGAGATACCCTCCGTACGAACCACCCCACAACCCGATTTTATCCGGATCTACATCATCACGGCTTCTCAAGTATAGACCAGCCCCTAAAACATCATTGTACTCACTGGCACCCCTGGCACCATAATTCAAAGCCTCCCTAAATTCCATCCCGTAACCGATTCCGCTTCGGTAATTGACAGAAAGCACAATGTAACCCTGACTGGCTAAATATTGGTTTATTGAATATTTATTGTGATAATATCCTCGATGATGAAATCCCAGTAACATTTGTCTTCTTGAGCCGCCATGAAAAAACAAGATGGCAGGCTTTTTACTTGTACTATTACCCTTTGGCAAAAATAATTGACCATGAATTTTCATTCCATCGGCAGAAGAAAAGATCACCTGTTGAGGTTCAACCAATGATTTGGATGGGAAATTATTTGGAATTGCATTTGGCACAAGATTCTTGATTTGTCCGGGGTTATCTAGTTTAGCAACATGTGCCGGAATTGTTGATTTAGATGCCAAACTGAATATGGTTTTGGAATTTGCTGTCATTACCGGTGACCACTCAATTCCATTTCCCTCGGTAATTTGTTCTGGGCTTCCTTGAGCAATGTTTACACTCCAAACGTGTTGCCTGTCGATATCATTTTGATTTGAAGAGTAAAGCATAGTTTTATTGTCTGCGCCAATTGCTACAAATTGCACTTCAAAATCACCAGGGGTTAAATCCCTGTCACCTCCGCCATTGGATGATATGGAATGCAAATGTGTCCATCCACTTTTTTCATAGGGGAATACTAGATGATTACTTGCAGACCAAAATAATTGATTGGATGCTGAGATAAACCGATAAGTACTCCCTGTTCCCTCCTTCGCCTCCCATGCTTTTTTGGTTTTACCTGTATTGACATCCCCAACCATTATTGACCAGGGCAAACTTGATCTTCTGGGCATAAAAGGGAGGATGGATTTTTGATTTGGAATGCGAATCCAGGCCACCTCTTTGCTGTCTGGAGACCATACAGGGCTTCCGTCCCTGTCTACACTGGGGGAAAGGTATTTTACATTTTTGTTTTGCTCACTATAAATCCCAATAAAACTGTGGTCTCCCCGGTTGCTCACGTATGCCAGGTAATTCCCATCTGGAGACCACTGTAAATTGGAAGCCCGACCCCTAATAGTAAAATATTTTTTGGCCTCTTCTTCCCCCTCCAATTCCCTTTTCCAAATTTGCCCACTTTTTACAAATGCCAATACTTTTCCATTTGGTGATAATGCTGGTGAACTTCCTTCCCCTATCAATACAGGCTCTCCACCTTGAATGTTGATCTTCCACAACTGTCTTTTTGCCCAATCAGGATTGCTAGTGGGATTTGGGATCTCTCCCTGCCTGTTTGGTGCCCCACCTCTCAAATAAATCACCTGGCTTCCACCTGGGGCAAATATTAAATTGCTTATCCCTTGTCCATCGTCTTCTGGATAATCCGTAATTTGCTTTGCCTTGAAATCAGGGCCATCTGCAATCCAGATATTTCTTTTACCTTCCTGATTGAATACCCATGCTATCTTGTCACCGGTGGAAGATGCAGTAAGGATTGATGGAAACGAAGCACTTAATACCTGCTTTATTGAATATGGTTTATCAGATTGCGCAAATAGCTGAAATGACATAAAAAGCAATAGGCAAATCATTGTAATCGACTTGTAGGATTTCATAGGATCAAGGATTTTAGTTTAGGAATTAAGATAATGAATTTAATTTAAAACAGGCTTAACATTTTATCCTACTGATCTAAAAAGGTCATTCAAGACTATCAGATTGTATTGAATCAAAAGATGAACTAAACAATATCGCGTTGAGTTTTGTAAATCTACAAAATCTAGAAGAGCCTAAAATCTCTACAAGCTTTTACTTAAATTCAATTTCTATGACAAATTTCAATGGTCTAAATTCTAACTTATCTGGAATTAGAATTTAGACCATCTTCAGAACTGTGGGATATTTATGTCAGGTTAACCCTTGACGCCCCCCTACTTTGTCACAAACTACTCTCAATTGCATTTCAAAATTTTCTCAGTAAATGACAGATGCAATATTGGCGGAAGGATTATAACACAGCTTACTGATTTGAAAATTAATGCCTAACCTTATATTTATTGGTATCGTTAGTTATTTTAATGAAGGTAAAACTCATTGCCCTGTTAATTACTGTAACTTTTTCCTGTCAAAGCAAAGGGACAGTAAAATCCCTAGTAGCTTGTGATTTTCTTAGTGGGATTACCCAAAGTGAGGACATGGAGTGTGGTGTAATCTATGTCCCTGAAAATCATGATGATCCCAGTG
>CBDVAV010000198.1:0-7869 GCA_965372055.1 uncultured bacterium
GAAAAATGTATCCTCTGTTACCCTCGAATCGAGGCCGGCATTGCCCCTGCCTGTATGCATTCTTGCGTGGGCAGGATCCGGTATTTAGGAGTTGTATTATATGATGCAGACCAGATACATGATGCAGCAGCCGATGATGAAAGTGGTCTTGTTGACAGGCAGTTGAATATTATCCTTGATCCTTTTGATCCGGCGGTTATTTCCTCTGCACAAGAAAACGGGGTAGCTGATTCAACCATAAAAGCCGCCCAGGACTCCCCAACTTATAAGTTTGTGAAAGAATGGGGCCTGGCTTTACCCTTGCATCCTGAATACAGGACATTGCCAATGTTGTTTTATGTTCCACCGTTGCTTCCTGTTATGGCTTCCCTGAAAGAAGTAAACAACAAGGAACAATCTGAAAAGATGGATCCAATAGCCAAAGCCTGGGACGATAACTGGCTCTATGATACCAGTACCAACGAGCTATGGGGCACCATAGAACAGGCGAGGTTCCCATTGAAATACCTAGCAAGCCTATTCAGTGCTGGTGATGAAGAAAAGGTTAAGCACATTTTGAAAAAATTAATGGCGGTGCGCATTTATCGAAGAAGTGTAACTGTAGGAGACATTGATGAAAACAAGGTGAAGACCGTGATGAGCGATGTCAACCTAACTCCTGAGGAAGCTAATGAAATATATTACCTAACCTCGCTGGCTAAGTTTGATGACAGGTTTGTTATCCCGGCTGCCCACAGGGAGCAATCAATTGAGATGCTTGAATTTACAGGCGACACAAAAGGATCGGTTGGTTTTGGATTCAAGGATAAAGCAACAAGAGGGGTATAAATCGAAAAATTTAATAAGTGATAAAATACAAATACAATGATTAATAAAACAAACAATTTAGACCACTATTCCTTATTGTCAGGTCTGTTGGATTACCCAGATGAAGGGTATGTTGAAAACGCAAAAAACACTCAATTGTTTTTGAATCAACACTACCCGGAAATAGCAATCATCCTTAATCCATTTATCGAATTTATCTCAACAACCGACCTGGAGGATATTCGGGAACTTCATACCAGATCCTTTGAAGTGCAGGCCATAACCACCCTGGACCTAGGGTATTTACTGTTTGGTGATGATTACAAAAGGGCTGAGCTTTTGGTGAATTTATCCCGGGAACATCGGGAAACTGGAAATGATTGTGGCACCGAACTGGCGGATTACCTGCCCAATGTGTTCAGGCTAATACCGAAATTGGAAGATAAAGACCTGGTTAATGACCTGATAAATAAATTGATATACCCCGGATTGGAAAAGATGGTTAAAGAATTCAATCCTGAAAATCTAAAATCCAAAAACGAAGTATATAAGAGGCATCATAAAACCCTTATATACCTTTCCGATCAACATGGGACAATTTTTCAAAAACCATTGATGGTATTACTCGAGATTATTCAGGAAGATTTTGAAATCGAAAGCTCCTCTTCAGACGATAAATCCTCCGATTTCCTCCAGTCAATTAATACGGAAATGAAAATAGAAGATTAAAATGATAAGCAATAACCTTAGACAAACTTCACTATCATGAGCACATTTGATAATTTCTTTTTAATAGCGTTGCCCTACCTAGCCCTGCTAATCTTTTTGATCGGCACCATTTACCGGTATCGCTTTATAAAATTCAAAATCTCTTCTTTATCATCGGGATTTCTCGAAACCAGCAAATTGTTTTGGGGGGCTGTTCCATTTCATTGGGGGATGCTCTTTCTTTTCTTCGGCCACTTGATTGCCTGTATTATTCCCAGTAGTGTATTAGCCTGGAACAGCCATCCTGTACGATTACTGGTTTTGGAGGTTTGTGCCTTTATATTTGGATTGAGCATGTTGATCGGCCTTATAAATTTTCTTTACAGGAGGTGGACAGATAAAAGGGTCAGGGCAGTCACCAATTACATGGATATTATAGTCGAAGTATTAATTCTGGCCCAGGTTGTGATCGGTCTTTGGATTGCCTATGATTATAGATGGGGATCATCCTGGTTTGCTTCTTCTGTAACCCCGTACTTATACTCCATCTTCAAACTGAATCCCCAGATTGAAGCGGTGGCTGCAATGCCTCTTTTGATCAAATTACATATTATTGGAGCATACTTAATTGTCCTTCTATTCCCCTTCTCCAGATTAATGCACGCCCTCGTGGCTCCAATTGATTACTTGTGGAGGCCATACCAAAGAGTAATTTGGAACTGGGACAAACGAAAAATAAGGAGTCCGAAAACTAGTTGGTCGGTCAATCGACCAAAAAATAATTAATAAACTTAATCGGTAATTCCATGGAAGACAAAGTAACGGGTCAAGCCCATAAAATGCTGTTTTTTAACACCTTGGCATTTACGATATGTTTCGCATGCTGGATGCTGAATGGCGTACTGGTAACCTTTTTAGTTGAAAACCAGGTATTTGACTGGGGACCAGTTGAAATTGGCTGGTTGATGGGGATCCCTGTATTAACCGGGGCAATATTTCGGCTTCCTGCTGGTATCCTGACCGATAAATTTGGAGGCAAACCAGTTTATGGCATCCTGTTACTGCTTTGCGCCCTACCCATGTATTCCCTTTCATTTGCCAACAGCTTTTTTTCTTTCGCATTAGCAAGCTTTGGTTTTGGATTAACCGGAGTGAGTTTTGCTATCGGTATTGCTTACACATCTGTATGGTATCCAAAACACTGGCAAGGTAGGGCTTTGGGGATTTTTGGTGCTGGAAATGCCGGAGCAGCATTGACAACACTTTTAGCCCCCTCAATTTTGAAAAATCTAACCAACAATGGGGCAAATATTGATGCGTGGAGAACTTTGCCTATAATTTATGCAGTGGCCTTAGTTATCATGGGAGTTCTTTTCCTTGCTTTTACTACAAACAAAAAACCTCCTGCAAATAATAAGACCCTTAGGGTTATGTTATCGCCATTAAAGAACGTACGTGTCTGGAGGTTTGGATTATATTATTTTCTGGTATTTGGATGTTTCGTTGCTTTCTCACAATGGCTGGTGCCTTACTTTGTCAATGTTTACTACCTGCCACTTATAACTGCTGGGATATTTGCTGCTTTATTTAGCTTTCCTTCGGGGGTTATTCGTGCTTTTGGTGGTTGGTTATCTGATAAATGGGGTGCAAGGGACGTAATGTATTGGGTTCTAGGGTCATCAGTTCTAATCAGTTTTTTATTAATAGTTCCAAAAATGGAGATTTATTCTCCAGGAAAAGGAATAATGGCCAAAAGCTCAGGAACAGTAACCAGCCTGGATGAAACTTCCATAACTGTTAATAATGTAACCTATCCACTTCAGGCAAAAGGCGATGGTCTATCTACCGTTGATGAAAGGATTGTAATCTGGCCAACAAAGGAAATTTGGCAGGAATCCATAGTTAAACTGGGAGATGAGGTTACAAAAAAACAACTATTGGCAAAGGGGGTTACAAGGATTTACTTCCAGGCCAATGTGTGGGTATTTGCAGTTTTGGTAATTATGATTGGTAGTATCTGGGGAATCGGTAAAGCTGCAGTTTATAAACATATTCCTGATTATTTCCCCGATGAAGTCGGTGTGGTAGGTGGTATGGTGGGTGTTCTTGGGGGTTTAGGAGGGTTTTTCTGCCCTATAATCTTCGGATACTTGCTGGAAGGCACCGGACTTTGGACAAGCTGTTGGATGTTTATGTTGTTGATTTCTGGAATTTGCCTGATATGGATGTACAGAGTAGTTCAAAAAGTAATGCATAAACAGGCACCGGAACTGATGCATAAATTTGACGATGATGGTTTAGGGAAAATTGAAATAGAGGGCAAAAAATTCGAAACTAATGAGAATTAATATTGATAATTGGAATGTTGAAGATTCAGGATTTTGGAATTCCAAAGGTAAAAAGATAGCCACAAAGAATCTTTGGATTTCAATACCAGCTTTATTACTGGCATTTGCCGTGTGGATAATGTGGAGTATCATCGCCACAAAGCTCAAAGAATTTGGGTTCAATTTCGGGATGATAACACCGGAAATGTCACCAGATGAAATTTCCGCCAAGTTAACAGAAATCAACAGTTTATATTATACATTGCCAGCTATTGCCGGATTGGCAGGGGCAACCTTAAGGATTCCCAATTCATTTTTAATAGCAATTGGTGGAGGAAGAAATGTAATATTTATTACAACGGCCTTATTGATTATTCCTGCAGTTGGCGTAGGCTATGCACTGCAGGATGTTAATACCCCTTACTTAACTTTTGCATTATTTGCTACCTTATCAGGATTTGGAGGTGGAAACTTTGCATCGTCAATGAGCAATATAAGTTATTTTTTCCCGAAACGCGTCCAGGGAACTTCACTGGGTTTAAATGCCGGCCTGGGTAATTTGGGTGTGGGTATCATGCAAAAGGCAATTCCCTGGGCTGTTGGGATTGTACTATTTGTTGCACTGGATAAAGATGGAAATATTGTAAGTAATGGGTTAGCAGGAGTGCAAAATGCAGGGTGGATTTGGATGCCTTTATTAACCCTTTCGTCTATCGCGGCATATTTTGGAATGAACAATGTGATCACCGGAACCCCAAAACTGCCAAATACCATCACAGGAATAAGTAAGACACTTTATATGGTGGCAATAGGCCTTACCGGGGCCTTCCTGGGAGCCTATCTCCTGGTAGGCTTGAGTTGGAATATGTGGATTGTGTTACCGATCGTTATTGTCACAACGGTAATGCTAATGAAGTATGCAACGCCTAAAGAGATAAAAGGAAACCTGAAGAAACAGTTTGCTATATTCAATGATAAGCATAATTGGATCATGACTATTATATATATCATGACATTTGGTTCTTTCATTGGCTTTTCCGCAGCATTTCCAAAGCTATGTCAGGATGTTTTTGTTTATTCTGACCAGGCGGATCCTACTTATGTAAATCCGAATGCACCAAATTTTCTGGCATGGGTTTTCATTGGGCCGGTGCTTGGAGCTTTAATACGGCCTGTTGGGGGCTGGCTGTCTGATAAGGTTAAAAGTGGCTCCACAGTTACTCATTATAGTACCATAGCCCAAATCCTGGCCACGGTTGCTGTGGCTTACTTTATTAAACTCGCCAAAGCGAGCCCAACCCCTGAAGAATATTGGATACCATTTTTTATCTGCTTTATGATTCTTTTTATTACAACTGGGATTGGTAATGGATCTACTTTCAGGAGTATTCCATATATTTTCAGCAAAGAGCAAGCCGGCCCGGTATTAGGATGGACTTCCGCAATAGCTGCATACGGGGCCTTTATTATTCCCAAAGTATTTGGCCAGCAAATTGCAGCCGGAACGCCCGAATATGCTTTGTATGGATTTGCAGCATATTATGTGATTTGTTTAGTCTTGAATTATTGGTACTATGACAGGAAAAACTCTGGGATCGAGTGTTGAAATAGAAATGACTTAAATATTCTAATATTGTATTTTGAAATTTATTTGATTTTTGCCCCGAAGGGATCACTTTGTGGGAAATTGAATTTTGGATATTAAGTATGCTACTTCCCCATATGGGATGCATTTGGCACACTAAAATACCATCAGAACATAAAAAATAAACAAAGAAAGTATATGATAGATTTAAAAAGTTTAAAGAATACCGATCCCCTAAAAAGACTGGTCGAAAAAGAATCCGGTATGGATGAACTTTCACCAATGGATCCACCCGATGCATTTAAACCACCAAATGCAGACACCATTCCCTATGAAGAGATGCATCCATGCCTGCAAAAATTTATGGACGAACACAAACTCTATCTCAAAGAATTAGACACCTTCGAAAAAACACTGATCCAGTTTAAAGAAAACGGCTGGAAATCAACCAAAGAATCTGAGCAATATTTCTCCAAGTTCTTTTCCTTTATGGATAATCAAATTGTAATTCACCATTTGAAAGAAGAAAAAGTATTATTCCCACTCTTACAAAAAAGGCTTATTGAAAATAAAGAACACAGCTTGGGGAAATTCCCAAAAACAGCCATTGACATGTTGGAAGATGACCATGTCAAAATTATGCAACACCTGACCTTGATGTTTAATTTTATTGGCTTGGCGGTTCGACTTCCTGATCCCCGATCAAAAGCCCTCACCTTCGATGTGGCAACCGAACAAGGATCAGCCCTGATTGAACTTTTGAGATTGCATATATTTCGTGAAGAAAATGTGGTTTACCCCAAAGCACATAAATATATATCAAAGCCTGAATTTGACTTGATGCTAGAGCAGTTAGATACCTATGAACATTATTAATTTGTTCTAGAAGTTGGACTTAAACAAAGATCAATCAGACAGAAACCTTAAAAAATGAAGCAAGCTTATCGGCTACGTAATCAACCTCTTTCAGGGTATTAAATTTGCTAAATGAAATCCTCACTGCTCCCTGGTCTGGATCTGTCTTGAGGGCTGTTAATACATGGCTGCCAATATTTGATCCACTGGAGCAAGCACTTCCGCCAGAAACGCTGATATTATTGATATCGAGGTTAAACAATAACATGTCATTATCAGAAGACTCCGGGAAACCTACATTTAAAATTGTGTAGAGGCTTTTTTCAGGATTTGCAGATTCCCCATTAAATACCACCCCTTCAATCATCTGACTAAGGGACTCAATCATCTTGTCTTTTAAGTTTTGGATGAAAATCCGGTTTTCATCCATATCACGATAAGCTATTTCCATCGCCTTTGATAAGCCGACAATTCCGCTGTAATTTTCAGTGCCGCCTCGCATATTTCTTTCCTGAGCGCCACCAATAATCAATGGATTGATTTTTACATTACCTTTAATGTACATAAAGCCAATTCCATTAGGGCCGTGGAATTTATGGGCAGAACCAGCCAAAAAATGTAATTTCAATCGCTGGAGATCGTGCTTGCATTTTCCAATTGTCTGGATGGTGTCAGAATGAAATAAAGCATCGAATTCTTCACATAAATCCCCAATTTTGTCAAGGTCATTCAGGTTTCCAATTTCATTGTTGGCATGCATCAATGATACCAAAGACCTTGGATTGTTTTTTAGCAAACTTAGCAGGTGATCATAATCGATATTGCCTTTTTCATCAAGATTAACAAAACTGAGTTTTACAACACCCTCTTTTTCCAGGTGATTAAGCGTGTGAAGCACCGCATGGTGTTCAATGGATGAGCTTATAACATGGGTTAACCCTAATGTATTTATGGTGGATACAATTATGGTATTATCTGCCTCTGTTCCTCCTGAAGTAAAAAAAATCTCTGAAGGGGAAGTATTTAGCAAGTCTGCAATTGTTTTTCTGGCTTTTTCAATTGCCGAACGTACTTTACGGCCATGGGAATGAATAGATGAAGGGTTACCATGAAACTCCGTCATATAGGGCTTCATAGCTTCAAACACCTCTTTATCAAGAGGAGTAGTTGCCGCATTATCGAAATAGACCCTCATATTTGATTATACTTTAGCAGAAACAATTTCATTGATCTTTTTAATGACAGTTTCCGCCAGTTGTTGCGCACTCTCCATGCTTCCCGATTCACTATAAATCCTTATGATTGGCTCAGTATTGGATTTTCGCAAATGGATCCATTCATTGCTTTTCTCGAATTCAATTTTTATCCCGTCAATGGTGTTTATCTTCTGGTCAGAAAATAAAATTTTTATTTCGGTTAAAATGTGGTCTATATCCAACTCTGGGCTTAGATCAATTTTGTTCTTTGAAATGTAATATTCAGGGTAGGTAGCCCTTAGCTCCGATACTTTCATACCGGAATTGGCCAGATAGGTTAAAAACAATGCAATGCCCATTAATGCATCCCTGCCATAATGAAGTTGGGGAA
>CBDVAV010000199.1:0-7838 GCA_965372055.1 uncultured bacterium
AAATAAATTTTGGGAGATTATTCGAACTCCAGCAACAATTTGCAATAACACAAAATATTAATCTGACTAATTCTATTAATCTGACACATTTTTCAAACGGGGCGACTAAATTGCCTAACCTGGGTATTAACGTGTTAAATGTCAGTGTAGGTTTATCCTATCTAATTGGAGCAAAACCAGATATTTCAAACGCACATCTTCTTATGGCACCATTAGATAAAAAACCTGGTTTTATATTTTCATTTGCAAGCGGTATCCATGAACCAACAGTAGAAAGTGCGGGCAAACATCCTTTCTTTGTTTTTACAGCAATGATAGATCGACCTCTAAATAAAAAAAGTGTTATTGGTGCAGGTTTCGAGTGGTTTTATTCCGTGGCATTAAAAAAGTACAGGGAGATTGATTTCAGGTTGGATCAAAATAATCTTCCAGATTTTAATAGAATTGGATTAGTGTTAAGTCATGAATTAATGATCAATGAGTATTCCGTAATTACCCAGGCAGGGTATTATGTTTATGACCCATACAAATATTTTTCACCGATCTATCTTCGGGTAGGTCTAAGGCGGTATTTTGGGAAAAATATATTTGGAACAGTAGCGGTTAAGGCACACGGCCCAACTGCTGAATCAGCAGAAATTTCCATTGGATATAGATTATAGGATGAAACGATATAGGGTTTTATATTTAATTGTCTTTCTTTTGGCCAGTTGTAGCGACAAAAATGCCCCTGCTTGCCTACAAAAAATGGGGGGGATTGTTGAAATAGAAGTTATGGTAGATCCTTTCAATTCAATTGATGTCTTTGATAAATTTAGGGTTAACATTACCCAGGGAGCAACACAGCAGGTAGTAATAAAAGCAGGGAGTAACCAAATTAATGGTATAAAATATGAAGTGATGGATAACAATCTGATTTTAAGGGATGAAAACAGTTGCAATTGGTTAAAAGTCCCCGAATTCCCAACCGTAAATATCACCCACCCTAACCTTACCGAACTTCGGATAAGCGGGGGTGGAACGATAATGTCTGAAGACACTTTATCATATCCTGAATTAAAGCTAGTATCAGAAGATGTTTCCGGGGATTTTATTTTGAAAGTCAACTGCATTAACCTGAGTATTGTAAACAATCAATTGTCAAATTATTGGATTTCAGGTCACACTGATAATTTATTCGTGGGGGTTTATGCTGGCAACGGGAGATTTGAAGGTGCAGACCTGGAAGCAGATAACGTAGAAATATTTCAGAGAGGACTTAATGATATTGTAGTTCATGCTAAATTATCCTTATCCGGTGAAATTGTACACTTGGGGAACATCGTGTATGTTAAAACTGTACCTCCAGTAATCAATGTTACCAAAACAGGCCTAGGCAACTTGATCTATCGGGATTAGAATTCCATATTTTTCTTAATTTGCACTTTTGAATTGTTGGATGGTTGATATATGTCTGATTTCTCCCTTTGGAGAGAAACAAATAGGAGGAATAATAAAACTTGGCTTATTACCTGTTGATGCACCATTGACGTTACATTAGGCAATTATTGACATCATAACCTTAACATTGAAATATAAGTGGCTGTATTGGGTATTCTATTAAGGGTCTTTTCTTACCTTCCATTTTGGTTGCTGTACATTATATCTGATTTCTTGTATGTTTTGATTTACTACATGGTCAGATACCGTAGAAAAATTGTATATCATAATCTCCATAATTCTTTCCCTGACAAATCAGAAAAAGAAATCTCCACCATAGCAAGGCAATTCTATAAAAATTTGAGTGACTTTATGGTAGAAACATTAAAACTGATCAGTGTCAAAGAAGAAACAATACAAGATAAAATTCATATAGAAAATAGTGCAAGGACATCAATTGATGATTGTTATAATAATTCAAGGCAAATGATAATTCTCTCCGGTCATTGTTTTAATTGGGAAATGGTATCTGTTTTACCCAAAATCACAGACTATAAAGTATTAATTACCTATAAGGTCCTCTCCAATCAATATTTTGAAAATATGATCAAAACCATGCGGGAAAAATACGGTGGAATAGCAGTTAATTTCAGGCATGTTTACCGGGTAATAAAGAAATATGAAAACAACGGTAAATTGACCCTGACATGGATATCTACAGATCAAAGGCCTCAGGTGGAAAGCAATCAGGTATATGTTAAATTCCTCAATCAAGATACATTATTCTACAATGGGGTAGATGCCATTGCCAAAAAGACAAATTCGGCGGTTTTTTTCACGGAACTGACAAAATCCGGCAGAAAAAAGTACAAACTCAATTTGCACCTCATTACTGATAAACCCAGGGAGTGTGATAATACTTATATCATTGAAAGATATGCAAAATACATGGAGGAACTGGTACAGGAGAAACCTGACAATTGGTTGTGGTCGCACAGAAGATGGAAAAAAACTACATTGAATGGAAAACCAAATAATTAATCTTTATCGATAAGAACTAATATGATGTATCAGATATTATATAATTAATTATGTATATAATTAGGTTATATATATATATATTTTGTCAATTTTGTGCTTGTTGTAAATAATCTATTTGAAATGTCAAGGATAATCGTTTTGATGATTCTCGTTTTATGGGGCTGTAATAATGAAAGCCCTATTGAAAACTGGGAGTTAACAATAAATAACAAATCTCTCCAGGAATGCAGGTATGGACAAGTAAAAATGGTTAAATTGCCTCCCCTCCCCAGTAGCGAAGAACCCAGATATTTCAGTTGGGGGGTTTTGCAACCAGGCAGCTCGGTAATACTTACCTTTAAATATCAATTGGATAATGAAGAATTAAATGAATTAAATTCCAATATGATTGGCTTCATGGATCCAAATATAGATTATAAACACTTTGAGAATAGTCTTTTCCATTGGGGAAATCTTAAATACAGTGCTTCCATAACTGCTAATGGAGAAGACAAAATAATCGACATTTTTTAAACCACATCTTGAAAGCTTCAAGTAAGGTAAAAGTTAAGGGCTTTATTATGTTAAAACCGTTGATCTCTTCCTTTGGATGGAGATACAGTGGGAGAATTTATTAAACTTAACATAATAATTACCCGCCAATGCTTCCTTGACGTGACGTTAATCGGGACTATTGTTTAAAAAACTTACTTTTAGATAGTTTGAGAGCCACTAATGTGTATAAGTCATAACTCCTGGAAACCTTTACAGGTAAAAACGAATAAGGCTCTGCCAGGGATTCAATCTTATTTACTGGGTCTTCGGTCTCAATTATTGATTGCGCAAATTGTTTGACCTCTTCCCTGGTCAAAATGTACATTTTTTGTTCCGACATAGCTAGTTGTATTAAGGAACGCTAATCTCATAATTTTTATTATCTGGTTTTACACTACTTTTCAACAGGAGTTATCAACAATTGATGATACTTATACATCTAATGAAGTTCTATTTTCTATTGGAGAAACTGAATCTGCCTGGATATCCAGATCAAATGGCCTATGAATATCAATCACTCGGCACAGCTATGTGATTGCTGTAGGAACAATTTGACAACCTGAACAAACACCTCAATAACTTGGGAGCGACAATGCAAAGCAACGCCAGTACAATCTCCCGGTTTTCAACAGATGCTGCAAATTTAGCCATATTCCGAATCATTCCGAAAGGAAGTCCCCCTAATGGAATTTAATAAATGGTTATAAAAGGCAAAATGTTTTACCAAACTAAAAACCGCCTGCAAATTGCTACTTATTAGCTACTTACAGGCGGCTTCGTAGTCCCAAGGGGTATTAAATCGAACACCTCTAGCAACACCCTCAATCATGATTTGAAAGAAATCGAGCAATTCCAGATTGATGAATAAAACCATAAATCCAACAACAACACAATGCTTAAAATTAAAACAAATAGCACTGGAAGTTGTTTGGGAAAAGGCGAAGGTGGCTTTACTATTTACCTGAGTTCGATTTTAAAACAGGGCAATTTGATCAGTTTGGATGGTTTGATATTTGATTGCTGGTTTTTTTGGGAAAAACGAATAGGCAATTAGTCCGGAGATCAGGTTTGTGATAAAGTTGGCAAATGACCTATGCCTTGAATGTTCGATTTGGCACATGTTCTTGAGTTCATCATTAATTGTCTCGATAACAGACCTTTTTCTGAGCATTATTTTGTCTTTCATTTCCATGAGCACGTTTTTCATGTTGTTCCTGATATTGGTGATCAAATGTAGCCCATTGATGAACAGCAGGTTGGTCAGTTCTTTGGATATATATCCTTTGTCAGCAAAGAGTTTCCCTTTCAAATCGTTGACGAATTTTTTGTTTTTAAGTGGCTCCCTGTCGTCAACGTTGCCTTTGGTGATGACGAAATTGAGCAGTTCCCCCTTGTCATTAATGACGATATGGAGCTTAAAACCGAAGAAATAACCCATGGTTGACTTGCCAAGTTCAGCAATGCCTTTGAACACTTTGTTCCTTTTTATCCGCTTGTTTTTGCACACCCTGATGGAGGTAGAGTCAATAAAAGAGATGCCCGTTCCCTCGCCCGTACAACAGGTTTTCGAAAACAAAGCCAAGGGCAGGGTGGCCGCTTGCATTAGCTCAACAAACCTATTGTAGGATACTGTATTGGGGAACAGGTGGGCCAAGTGTTTTTGAACATAAAACAGATAAAAGTGCTTCATTGTTTTAAAACCACCAGAATGAAAAATGACCATGATGGCAATCACCTCACTACAGCTCATGGTAGGTGTTCTCTTGGGTTTATTTCCCATCAGGTGTTTTTTGATGGATTTTTCAAATTCAATGCAGAAATCGTCAACAAGACAGAAAATATCGCTAATTTTATCTGAGGAAAGAGTCATGTTTTATTAGTTATGTTATTGGTTTTCAACAACTTAATATAATGAAAAAGCATGACTTTTCTTTTGATTTACTCTTAAATATCAACTCAATTATTAATCGAACTCAGGTTATTTGTCATTATTTAGTTGCTCGTATCTTGTTTCAAGAAGTTTTATATAAGCTTCTTTCATGTCATCTGACAAGAAGGATTTGTCAATCCATTCAATGGCCTTTGGTTTGTATTTAATCATTCGCTTAAAAACACCACTTATTTGCTTGTTGGTCAAATCCAATCCCTTTCCAAATCGCTCAAAATGTTCCCATTTAAGCTTTTTCTTTTTGCCTTCAAGTGTGAGTGCGAGTTCGTCAGTATCTTCCGCTAAAACGATTGCAACATTCAGTAAGTCGTATGCAGGAGCAAGTACCCAACCATAAGAACTTTTGATCATGGAGAAATTCTTGAGGTGCATATCATTGTTGCCTGTTAAAAAAATAAATACCGATAATTCGAAATAAAAGATCTTATCGAGTACGGTATTATCTGAATAGGTGTGAAGCGTCTTGCCTACTTTCTCCATGGAGCTTTTGTATTTATCAAATGCTTCCGTGATCTGGAACATATCAAGCATGTGGATTTTTTCACCATTTTCAGTCCGGTCAACTCTTTTGGTGATGTAGGACAACTCTCCAGAATCCAACCATATCAAACTTGATGGAACAACACGTATTCCAAATGCTTCTGCAATTTGCATGGTTACATGTTCATTCTCCGGCATTTCAGGAAATTGATCAGACGGGGGTTTAAAAATGTACTGACCTCCGAGTGCACCAACTACTGTTAACCGAATGTCTTGATTTTCCTGAGTTTCTTTCACCACTGACATTGATAATTTGGCCTGCACACCTGGTACTGCTACACTGCGCTCTACAAAATATTTGGCCAAGTCGGCCATCTGATCAAGCGAATAAGGAATACGTGGAGGTGTTGCTGTACCGAAGAATTCTACACAGCACTTCTTGTGAAAATCTGTTTCCCCTTCAAGCAGTTCATAACAGTATAAACATTTATTCTTCATCTTCTTCAGGTATTGGTACTACACCCACTGCTCCAATGCAGTTTTGACAACAAGCCAACAATAAACCCATGCGATCATTCTGGTTTATTTTCCAGTTTTTGGAAGCGATATCCAATAACCATCCTTCTGGAATCAATCCTTCAAAAAATGGAAACAGCCTTTTATCAGTATAGGGTTTGTTCGTAACAGGCATTGTAAACGTAATAAACTCAGACGGATGCTCTTTCACATATTGATCGTCATATTGGAAGACAAATTCGCCTTCGTTGGATTCCGTAATGATCCCTGCCAAATGATCTTTATAATATACCTTTCCTTTTCTCATTCAGCCAGCTCTTTACTGTTTACAGGAGCTAATTCATGGCCAAACATGCGCAACAAAAGGTTAACTTTATCCAAGTTCATGTTTGTTTTACCCTGTTCAATTTTGCGTATTACAGTTAATGCAACACCCGCCCGTTCTGCGAACTCCTCCTGGGTGAGATTCACTTCCTTTCTACGCTCCTTTACAAATTCTGCCAAATGTTTCATTATATGCATTTAGATATAATTCAGCGCAATTATAGTAAATTATATGCATTCAGATATAATTCTGCGCAATTATATCTCATTATATGCATTTAGATATAAATCAACACAATTATATTTCCTGCGGTAAACACGCACAACAGCACCCAATACTCTCTCTACTGCCCTGTTGTTTTATAGTAAACTTTTTTGGTTGTTGCTTGGCTGGCTTGGTAATTTGTGTCGGGAATTCATTAACCTCTACAAAATTGATCACTTTTAACCGCCTTTGGAGGTCAGCAAAGTCAAGCGATTGTGGGGGGGGGTACAGTAGAATTAAATGACAATATTACCATCTACATATTGAGCAAGTGACAACTTGACCCCATCTTCAAATACATTTCTTTTCAAGTCTTCTAATTTATCAAAATCAAATCCTGTAATAACTGATTTCAATGATTTTTGAATAGAACAGTATACTTCATTAGCATTATAATGAATCAATCTCCACTCATACTCCGTTTTCCAATCATTATGCTTACGGAAAAATAAATATTTATAATATGACCTAATGAAGTTTTCTATATAATCATCAAGCCCTTCGCTATTTATCTCTTTGTAGTTTATGAATTTATACGGATCCTTATTAGTATACTTTATGGATTTATAAAATGTAAATGGGTCGCTGAAAATATTTTCATTTTCCTCAATAAATAAATCTTTATCAATCACCAAGCAAACCCCTTTGTGATTCTCTCCATATTGTGCCCACATCCTAAATAAATTAAATCCATCCCACCATTCTTTTTCAACATAATAATCTTT
This sequence comes from uncultured bacterium, assembly GCA_965372055.1. GTDB lineage: Bacteria > Bacteroidota > Bacteroidia > Cytophagales > Cyclobacteriaceae > CBDVAV01. The sequence goes on from CBDVAV010000199.1 coordinate 7,253, forward strand.
ACAAAAACCACTAACTTTACAATTTCTTTTTATTTCCTTACTTATTTTCTCTGGTTTTAAATTCTCACTATTAAGTTTTAAAGTCACATTATCAATAATACCAAATCCCAATGTTTTATATTCTCTTGGATCATTGGTTTTTTCAATATCATTTAACCTTAATTGTTTCAAAGGAAGTATTTTAGTTAATGCAATGTCACTTTTAGTAAAATGATATAATAAATTTTCCCTATCCTTTTTAAAATTCCCTTTCATTTTTTAGGTTATTATACCTGTCCCCCCTATGGCTCCCCGTAAGCCTTCTTGATCAACTCCACATCCAGGGGCTTTAATTTCTTCCTTTTCCGGATGCCAATGTCAGCCAGGCAGTGCTGCAAATTTAGCCATATTCCGAATCATTCCGAAAGGAAGTTCTGGCGATGGGAAATCAAAATATGCCTAAAAAGATGCTGAAATGTTTTACAATAGAACTACTAAAATAAAAAACCGTCTGCAATTAACTTTCAATTAGCTACTTACAAACGGCTTTGTAGTCCGTAGGGGAATCGAACCCCTGTTACCAGGATGAAAACCTGGCGTCCTAACC
>CBDVAV010000200.1:0-7829 GCA_965372055.1 uncultured bacterium
ATAGGCATAAAAAACAAATGAAAAAAACACTAATGAAGTAATTCCAACCCTTACTTTTTTCGTGTTAAAAATCAATCGTATAATTTCAAAATACCCGAAACAAATTATAACAATACTTAAATAATGAAAAAAAACTGTGTTAAATAAAATACTTGCAAATAGTAAGTGCACGATAAAAAGATAAGTGAAATATTTCAACCAGTTATGTTTTTGTTCAAGTTCAATTCTTTTCTTATTTATGACAATGGTTAAGATTGCCCCAATAAAAATATAGGCTACTAAAATCAGATAAAGTGTTAATTCCATATTATTCATTTTTCAATACCCAATACAATCCTTTAGAATTTGATTTCATTTCGGAAATAATGAACAGAATGATTATTTGTTCCAAAAACGACGCTATTCCCCATATAATCATTATGTAATATAAATAGGTATAGAAGCCAAATACAAAAAGTAAAAAAATAAAAATTCCCTGCATATACCCGCCAATTTTCGATGAGTATAGATGAAGACTTGGAAATGTCCTGAATTTTATCATCGAAATAATTTTTGGAATTATAAATAACACCATGAATATTGAAAAACTTATGATGTGAGGTTCAAAATCACTGGCTTTAAAAATAAGGACACCTACGAATGCAAGAATATACATACCAATATCTGCAATAGAATCCAATTTGGCACCAAATTCTGATTGTAAATTAAATTTTCGGGCAATAAACCCATCCAGGGCATCAGTTATTAAATCTATTATTAATAAAATAACAAATATGTTTTCTTTACTAGCCAGTGCAAAATATAGTACAATGGGAAATGAAAATATCCTGTAAAATGACAGCATATTTGGAACTGTTAAAATACTTTTTTTAGATAACTCAGTCATAGTACTATTGGTATTTAATAATTACAGCATCGTATTGCTAACCCAAGATGTACGTTTGAACATACAATCGGTTTGATAGCCGTATAAATTCTCCAAAAAGTGGATATATGGACACACTTGTAATTAACTCTAGGATAATGGTGTTGTAAATGTTTCATCAGTTTCACGCTGTCTTGTGGTTGCGTTTAGGTCTTAAGCTCGAATTCCCTGCTGTGAAGGCTAACCTTCCAAATTTCTGGTGGAAATCAATACCAACAAATATGGTTTCATAATCAAATCTTTCTAATTGATCTTGTCCGTAATTTCGGCGTGATTTCCAGCATAACAAAAATTTACATTTTTAAGGTAGTTCTTTTTGCATTCTCCCTTTAATTTTTGGATTCGAAGACTTTGATTTTAGAATTTGTATCATTCTAAAGGCGTTGCGCATAATTCTATCAGAAAATTTAAGCTTCATTAAAAAACCGGCCGCTTTGTAAAAGGAAACGCGAGCAACGAGGTATTCCTTTAAAGAACGGATATAACCTTCTTTCCATTTACTCCAACTAATATTACTGGCAGCTATAGAATGGTGATAATGTAAATAATCAAGAAATTGCTCTTGTGTAAACCCATCAGTCAAAACGAAACTCAAAAATTCAACAATATCGCGATGCGGAAGATTAATAACCGCTAGTTCCCAATCATAAATCGCAGGATTTCCATTTTTGCGGATCGCAATATTTCGAGGATTAAAATCATTATGAATTATGGTGAGTGGTAAGCCCAAGTCAAAAATGGAATTTTGGAATTCATCTAAAAATAACTTCATCTGGTAAAACTCATCAATACTTGAATATTCTTCATCCAATGCAATAATGTCGATCAGTTTTTCATAAAGTGGCCGAGCATGGTTAGCATCAAAAATATGAATGTCTTTGAGTTGGGACTGAATCTCTGGTTTAGCAAAAAACTGATGCAGTTTATTAATTTCGGAGATAGTATTTTTGACTGTTGTTTCATCCCATAGATGCGGGCTATTTTCTGAATTGAATAATTTAAGTTCGTTTTTATTCATCAGTTCCATAAAAAGAAGATAGGCTTCTCTTTTATGATATAGATATTTACCATAATACCGGGGAGTGGAATCAAAACCATTTGCATCCAATAACTCATAGATAAACAGCTCTTTGGTATGGCTGTTTTTATATTCTAGAAAATCACGATACTTAAAAATAAGATCAGCCAGGGCAGGATCAATGGAAGCAGCCATTAAATGTAAACCATTAATCACATCAATATCCAATGCTTTTGATTTTATAAGAATTTTTTTTGTTACGGGTTTCCCATTTTTTAGTACAAAATTTAAAGTAATTGGAATAAAGCCTATTAACTTTTTATTTACTCGTCCAGAAAGGTTGATGATAATTCCATTTTCCACAAGATTTTCATCTTCAATTGAAATTGATGTTAATTGATCTTTGCCATTGTTTTCCTTAAGACAAGAACGCACAAGTTGAATATTTATATCAGACATTAGAAGCCAGTTTATTGGCTTATTTCTACCTAATTTTTCATGTGCTTTGGCAAATTCACCACTTACGATTGCAGCGCATGTTGATAATTCCAATGAAAGGGCGAAGCCCGCAATAAGTTTGGCAAAACGCTGTACCTTTCCGTTACCAAAACAGTCCATAAGTTCCAAGGCTTTTTTTTGCTTTGGAAGGCTGGTACCACCTCCCACCGTTCCAATTACCAGTGTTGGGAGCTTTAAGAAAAGATGTAAACCACCTGATGCTTTTTTAATATCAAGCAATGCTAACGAAGATTCGTGTATTGAGGCTAAATCTTGCCCGGTAGCTGCAAAAATTGCGGCAATCGTATTTGCAACATTAAAATTGTATCCCATCATTCCATCTTGTTTTGCAGCCTCCACGGATGGTAAGAAATATTTAAGTATATTATCGGAAGTAGTTCGCAACACTCTGTTTATAACACCTTCTTCAAGAAAGCATTCCGCTACTACATGTATCCCACGGCCTTGCTGCATAGAATAAATAGAAACCTTTTTATCGGATGAAGAATTCCCTTCAATGATGTAATCCTTTATTTCAATTCCTGTATCCTTTTGAAATTGTTTGATTATCCATAACATAGCATGCCAAGTGCATGTGGTTGTCATATTTTGCCCGGAAGCATCACTTGTCGTGTATATAAATTTGGCATGCAAGCTTTTATCTACCAGCAATGGTGTTATTTCTATTAATTTTGCATGAAGAGAATAATTTTCCGCTATTTTTTTTATATGCTTAAAATTATCAAAAATCCATTCTGAAAAAATCAACGCATTCGTTCTATTTGAAAACTGAAACAACGGTGCGCGTATCATTTTTTGATGGATAATTTCCGCATTAAAACCACCACTTAAGCTTATTGCTTTAGCACCACGGTTCATGCTGGCCACCAAGGTCCCTTCCAATGTTCCTACTACGGAATATACCAATTCGCTGGAGCCATTATTTTTAAAAAGTAATGGCCCTACTAAACCTAATGGAATCTCCACGGAGCCAACAAATGACTCTATTTTATTTCGAATATCAGTATAATGAAGATTGTGCTTCTTTATCTCCTGAACAGATAATCCCAGAGTCTCCAAGTACTCTATCCTCATTTCGGTTGATTGGTGGGTTACCAATCCTCTTCCTGGAACTATAGGATAATTATCCATATTTATTGGAGCTTTATCAAAGGTCATTATTGATTTTATCAATTAAATTATCTATTTCATCTTCTGCCAGTTTAACAAAAAACTTCCTGTTATAGTTTTTATAATATTTCTATGTCATCAAAAACTTAGAAGAATTACTTGAAGATATGACGCAGCGATCATTCAGAACCTGACCGTTTGAATAGATTTGACACATTAATTTCCATTCAATTGGAATATCAATGTTCACAGCAACCTGATCAGCATTCTCTGGAAATTGATCAAACACCAGCGGTAATTTTTCATTTTCTTTATACCAGCATAAACCCTCCCAATTGGGGTTACGGTCTTTTAAACCAACTTTTTCAACGATTTTCATTTCATTGATATTAATTGCAATCATTCCAGCTACTGGTTGTCCATCTATGTTAAATCTCATTAGTTTCTGATGACTAAATTTCAAACCTGTGTCCGATTTTGGAAATGACATTGGAGAGTTTTCCGAAACAAGTAAAGCAATAAAACCATCCTTGTACCAAACCAGATCCGAGGCTCTAAATCTTTGTGCATCAGGCTCCTTGAGACTATCCAGATTCTTAGGCGTTATGAAATGTCCTTGTTTAATATTAGATTTTAATCTAGTATAATGATCAATTTATGGTATTCTTATTATTAGTGCATTTAGGTAGGGTGAAGAAATACGTATCAAATATGCTATAAATACAATATAATGCATCGTTCACAGCAGTAGCAAATGATTTAAAAAGACAAAGATATTTTCGTAAATGATTGTTCATATACAAAAAAGTTTTACTATGGTATCTTGATGATATCTTCCTTGTTGGGGTCATTTGTTACCTCTGTTCATGGCTTATTCAAAATCAAAAACAGATTCCGCAATAAAAGTGGCACAAAAATGAATTGAGCCTCAATAGTGTTTCAGATTTCATTCCCTAGAAAGTGGGAATCCATAACAGATTGTAAAATATTGATGATAATTTGTTATTATAAAGTGGGACTTGCAGAAAGCCTTCTTCCCACCTCCAAAACTATCCCTGGCAAGGCTTCAACATCTGCTTTCGTAGTCCTGAAATTAACAATACAAGCCCTGAGTAAAAAATTGCCATTTATCACAGCATTTGAAAGGTACACTTTGCCTTCTTTCTGTAAATTTTCCAGCAGTATGGTATTTAAATCATTTAATTCCTCCTGGTGCTTATCTTCATTACCAACATATTTAGCAGGAACATACCTAAAAGTGGTGATACTGAGGCTATTGGTAAACAGCACTAATTCATTGTGAGGCTTGATGACCTCGCCTATGTAGGCTGCTAGTTCAATGTCATCACGGATCATTTTGATATATCCATTTTTTCCGGCCTGCTGTAATCCCAACCATACTTTTAATGCCCGGAAACCACGTGTATTTTGCATACCATACTCATAGAAATTGGTAGGAGTGCTACTTTCTGTTTCCTCAAAATGATAATAAGATGGAGTATAGCTAAAAGCTTCTGTAAGATGGGCTTTATCCTTAACCAATATACAGCCTGCTTCAATAGGACTATAAAGCCATTTATGGGGATCAAGTGCGATAGAATCAGCAAGTTGGAAGGCTTTGAAATCATGAGGAGCTTCCGGTAAGACGGCAGCAAATCCTCCATAAGCACCGTCAATATGGAACCATAGATCGTATTTTGAGCAGATTTCTTCTATTTTAAGTAGGGGATCGATAGCCCCGGTGCTGACACTTCCAGCAGTTCCAACCACCATAAAAGGATGGAATCCATTTTTCAAATCCTCTTCAAGCTGGTCAATTAGTTTATCAGGTTCCATTTGGAGCTTATCATCAGTATCAATCCAACGAACAGCATTGGTACCAAGCCCAAAAAGATCAGTTGCCTTTTGTATCCAGGTGTGGGTTTCTTTGGAGACGTAAACTGTCATTTGATTTTTGGCGGTAGCTATCATACCCTCTTCTCTAATTGGGTATTTTGCTTTGTTGGCCCTGGCAGCAAGAAACCCTGCGAAATTGGCCATGTTTCCGCCGCTTACCAATATTCCGCCGCAATCTATTGGGTATCCTATCATTTCTGCAATCCATTTTATAGTTTGGATTTCAATTTCTGAGGCCATGGGTGATAGTTGCCATCCTCCAACATTTGGGTTTACCACCGAAGCAAGGAGGTCTCCAAGCCCTCCAATGGGGGTGGCCGAGGAAGTTATGTATCCCCAGAACCTTGGATGGCCGTTAAAAGTAGAATTTTCAATAAGTATTTTAGCTGCTTCATGAAGGATTTTTTCAGCGGATTTCCCTTTCGATGGAATATTTCCAACTCCTAAAATCTTCCTGATAGTATCAGGGTCTTTACCAGGACTTACCGGCTGTTGGGAATTATTTTGTATAAAGTCTGCTAATTGATCGATTAACTTATGACCAGCTTCCTTGAATTCAGAAGCTGACATTTCCACTGGTGAATTTCTTTTTGGGGATCCTATTTTCATTCGATATTTAATATAATTTTATGATTTTACCGGGATATCACTCGCCCTGGTAACTCTCCAGAAGTTTTCCCATTTTTATAAACGCTGACACCATTCACCCAAACTTCTACAATTCCTGTAGAAGGCTTGTTTGGTGCTTTGATCGTAGCCTGATCCCTAAGTTCATCCTCATTAAATAGCACCAAGTCAGCATAGGCTCCTTCTTTTATCAAACCTATGTCAGATAATCCCATGTTGTGGGCAGCCAGGCTGGTCATTTTTTTAATACTTTCTTCTAAGGTAAAAATCTTGTTTTCTTTGGTTGATTGATGGAAAAACCTTGGGAAAGCCCCCCAACCCCGAGGATGGCCTGATGCAGAAGCTCCATCCGAACAAACATTTGTAAAAGGCCATGAAAATAATTGTATTATATCCTCTTCGGACATGGACTTTGCCACCACACTTTCCCTTTTACGGGTAGGCTGTTGGGACATCGCGATCAACTCCATATAAGTAGTGATTGGATCCTGATCCCTGATTGTTGCGATTTCAGCAATGGATTTTCCAATATAATTGGGTTCAGCTTCAAACCGGGTGAGGATCATTCCTTCAGGCGTTGTGAGTTCTGTTAAAGCATATTCAGCAGATTTCCTATTATCAAAGTCCCTGTTTGGAAACAGTACGGTCATGGTAGATTGCCAATATTCATACGGGTATACATCGGCGGTGATCTCTATACCCTCGGTTCTTGCACTATCCAGCATTTTAATGATTTGCCCTGCTTTGCCCCAGAGGCTTTTCCGAGCAAGCTTCATATGTGAGATCTGTACAGGAATTCCAGCTTCCTTACCAATCAATATGATCTCTTCTATTGCATCTTCAAGATTCCTGTCTTCGCTTCTTAAATGGCTTATATATCTCCCGTTAACCTTTTTAACCTCTTTCGCCAAAGCAAGAACTTCTTCAGTATTGGAATAGATTCCCGGATCATATTCAAGTCCGGTGGATAGCCCAAGTGCTCCAGAAGCCAATTCTTGTTTCAACAAGCTGCGCATGCTGTCAATCTCTTGTGGAGTGGCTTCTCTTTTAAAATCATCTCCCATTATCTTTCCTCTAAGTGTATTATGGCCAACATAAGTGGCCAGGTTCAATACCAATGGAAACCTTGCCAATGAGTCGAGGTAAGTTTTTAACGGGTAATGTGAGCCGCCATCCTGACCAACAATAATGGTTGTTATCCCTTGACTTATAGCTGCTTCAACAGTAGAAAGCGTATCCCAATCGTGATGGCTATGGGTATCAATAAATCCTGGGGCCAACACCAATCCTTCACCGTTGATTATAGTTTCACCAATAATTGCTTCAAGGTTACCAATAGCTTCAATTTTATCTCCATTAATTCTCAAGGATGATATAAATGAAGGAACTCCGGTGCCATCGACGATTTTAACATGCTGAATAAGTGTGGAGTCAACATCAGGCTTTTCCGTACAAGCAACAATTCCAACAAAAAAAATAATTAGAAATACAGGGATAGGTTTGGGCATAATAATAAGTTTAGCTATCTGATTTATTTTTGTTAAACTTCAAATTTAGTCATCCAATCGTATTAACCTAATTTTTGATTTTCCTGAACAACATTATATTTTAGGAAATAAGTAATTCAATTTTCCCACATGAGGTTTTTTTCATAACTTATGAAAAAACAAAACCCGTACCATGACCACTTTGCAAATAATAAAGTCCACCACAATTGGGAAAATGCTTATTTCA
>CBDVAV010000201.1:0-7806 GCA_965372055.1 uncultured bacterium
CAGGCAAGGCAAAATTTGAAAGCATAGCATCGTTACGGTTGAGAATTTTAACGGAGTAGAAAGGAAAAAGAGTAGTGAAAATAGTGAACGGATTTAGTAATTATCACACTAAAATTCAAGCTCTTTAACTGGATCCCAGAAATGGGTTTCAAAATCCTGAATTTTATCGTCTATAATTATCAATCCTTCAGATTCCAGTAACTCTTGCATTCTGGTTGGAGTGGCAAAATGGTGCTTTCCTGAAAGCACCCCGTTTCTGTTGACCACACGATGGGCAGGAACATCCGGATAAGCACCAGCTCCATTCATTGCCCATCCTACCATCCTGGCACTGCTTTTCAGGCCCAAATAACTGGCAATTGCCCCATAACTGGCCACTTTTCCTTTTGGGATCAATCTTGCTACCTCGTATACATCTTCGAAAAAATTAGATTTATCCCACATTTGCATAAAATTAGATTTTAATTTCAAATTAAGCGTATAATACTATATCTTCGGGTGGCTAATATGTACTTTTTGTTGGTTCCTATTTAAAAAAAATTGACATCTTGATTACCACTTTAAAGAATAATAGGATATTTTTGCGTCCAAAGAATTAATTTGCCCAATGAAGATCAAATTTACCGGAAAAGCCCAAGCAGGATTTTTTGCTGCCGTGAGAGCTGAAGTCGATAATCATTTCAAAACTAAGGGTCTTAGTAAAAACTGGAACTGGGAGATGGCTTTAAAATCCATCCTTTTCCTTGGACTGCTTGTTGGTTTGTATGCTCTGATTATCTCCAATGTTTTTGGAATTTATACTATGTTAGGGATGGCCATTATTTTGGGCATGGTTCAGGCATTCATTGGATTTAATGTATGTCATGACGCAATCCATGGATCCTATTCATCAAATAGAAGGACCAACAAATTTTTTAGCATAATATTTAATTTTGTTGGTGCCAATCCATATATGTGGGATATTAGTCATAATAAGGTACACCACACCTATACTAATATTCCTGGCCATGATGAAGATATTGAAGTAGCCCCGGGTCTGGTAAGACTTAGCCCACTAGATAAAAGAACAGCTATAATGAAATTCCAACATATCTATGCTTTTTTTCTTTACGGATTTACATCATTATCATGGGTTTTTAGAAAAGACTTTAAGAAATTTTTCCAAAAGGAAATTGGCAATACTGATAATACCAATCATCCTAGGATAGAGTATTTCAACCTTTTTTTCTACAAAATACTCTATTATGCAATTTATATTGTTATCCCGTTTTTAGTTTTAGACCTTACCTGGTGGCAATTCCTTATTGGTTTTATAGCCATGCACTTCGCTGAAGGCGTTACCCTTGGGTTGGTTTTTCAACTAGCTCATGTAGTTGAAGGAACCGAATTTCCTGAACCGAATGAAGAAGGAACTATTGAGGATGTCTGGGCAGTATTTCAAATGAAGACTACCGCAGATTTTGCCAGAAAAAGTCGGGTGGTCACCTTTTTTTGCGGAGGATTGAATTACCAGATTGAACACCACTTATTCCCTAATATTTGTCATGTACATTATCCTACAATTTCTAAAATTGTTAAGGCCACTGCACAAAAGTTTGATGTACCCTATAATGAGAACAAAACCTTTATCGGTGCATTAAAATCGCATTATAAAATCCTGAAAAAATTCGGTAGCCCTGATTTTCAATCCCATCCGGTTTCAGCTTAGAAACTCTTTATTACAGCTTTTTATTATTTATTATTCAATAAACATTTCTTCGGCAAATACGTAATATATATAAAATCGGCAAATGCGAAAAATATGAAAGGAACTAATTTAGGAGAGTTTGAAGAATTGGTTTTACTGGTAGCTGCGATTTTATATGATAACGCTTATGGTGTTGCCATACAACAGGAAATAGAAAGCAATTGCAACAGGCAAGTAACAATTAGCACCGTGCATTCGGGACTGCACCGGTTAGAAGACAAAGGATTCTTAACCTCTCGGTATGGAGATAGCTCACCGGAAAGAGGAGGGAAGAGAAAGTTGCTTTTTCGGGTAACATCTCAAGGAAAAAGTGCTTTGATGCAAGCAAAAGATATGAGGAATGAACTATGGAACTCCATTCCGGCTATTGCATTTGACGGAGGAAATTAAATGGAAAACAGAAAGGGAACAGGTCCTCCAAAATGGGTGGATCAATTAGTAAATCGCTTTTATGATCCCAAATGGGTGGAAAGCATCTTAGGGGATATTCAGGAAAGATTCTACTTTAACCTCGAAAACAAAGGAGCCAGAAAGGCGAAGTTTTTCTATTTCCTGGATGCGGTCGGATTTATGCGACATTCAAGGTTTAGAAAGAAAAAAAACAGTTATAAAAATCTCAATCAAATAACAATGGTCAAGAACTACATTAAAATCGCTACAAGAAATCTGGTAAAAGACAAGTTCAATTCTTTAATAAACATATTTGGCTTGGGTTTGGGAATCGCGTGTTGTTTACTTTGTTACCTGCATATAAGTTATGAGCTTAGCTATGATCGGTTTCACAGTAATTCTGACAGGATTTATAGATTGATTTCTGGTAACATCAAAGATGCAGATTCCTACGTAAAAGTCTCACCCCCAATTGGGCCAACTTTAAAAACTAACTATCCGGAAGTAGAAGAATATGTAAGGATCGGCCGGTCAACATTTAGTGCCAAAGCTCTTATAACATATAAAGGGGACACTTACTATGAAGAGAATTTCATGTTGGCAGATCCTTCCTTGTTTAAGGTATTTGACTTCGAGATTCTTAAAGGCAACAAATTGTTGGAAGATCCGAATTCCATAGTGATTAGTGAATCAATCGCAAGGAAATATTTTGGAAATGAGGAACCGATTGGCAAGACCATTACATTTGACAATCAATATGATTTCCAGGTTAGTGGTGTCTTTGCTGACCTCCCTGCCAACACACATATCGATCTTGAATTGATTGCCCCTTTTGTTAATATAGAGAAATTATTCGGGGAAGGATCTTTAGACCATTGGGGACAGTTTAACTATTTCGCCTATGTAATGATCCAGCCAAATACAAATATTATTGATCTTCAATCTAAAATTCAGCAATATTCGGTGACCCTTTCTGAAGAGTTTCAATTCACATTTGATTTTTTAAATCTACAACCCCTGAGTGATATCCATTTCCAATATAACAGGGGCAACAGAAAATCAACTTATGATAAAATCTATCTTTATATATTTTCGACAATTGCAATTGCTGTGCTATTAATTGCCAGCATCAATTTTATTAATTTATCCATAGCCAAATCAACCAAGAGAATCCAGGAAGTAGGATTAAGAAAAGCATTTGGTGCATTAAAACCTCAAATAACATTTCAATTTATCAGTGAATCCATAATGGTTTCATGCATTTCGCTTGTGGTGGGGATAGTTCTAATAAGTTTATTTCTGGACAGGTTAAATTTAATGATGGGCAGTAAGATAATGTTGGATTTCCTGGATTATCGACTATTAACTGTAGCATTGGGCACTATGTTAGTGATCGGTATCCTTTCCGGAAGTTACGTGGCGTTCTACGTGTCATCTTTCACCCCGGCTAAAATATTAAAAGGTGAATTTCAAAAATCATCCAAAGGGGATGGTGTGAGAAAGGCCCTGCTGTTATTTCAATTCATGATATCAGTTTTTATGGTTATCAGCAGTTTTACTGTTTATAAGCAGCTTAACTTCTTAAGTGAACAAAAACTCGGTCTGAACAAAGAAAGGGTCATAACCATACCAATACTCAGTAAAGATATCAGCGATAGAATACCCACATTGAAATCTGAGTTTGAGAAATCTTCACTGGTATCTTCCGTTTCAGCTTCTACATTTATTCCTGGTGAAATCGATTGGCACCAGACCGTATGGTGGGAAGGCCAGGATGAGGATTGGGAAGATAAACTAATGTTTATCATGACCGCTGACAAAGATTTTATTAAAACCATGGAAATGAAATTGGTGGAAGGTAGCATGGAGACTATTGGTAATTTATCTGAAGGTGAATTCGTGTATTTGATCAATGAATCGGCACTTAAGAAAATAGGATGGGAAAGTGCTGTCAATAAGCAACTAAGTCCGTTTGGAGACAATAGGAAGGGGATTGTTGCAGGAGTAGTGGCAGATTTCAACTTTAAATCACTCCACCATGGTGTTGACCCGGCGGTAATTGCCATAGGGCTTAATTACGGACATAGCCAATTGATGATCAGAACTAATGGTGATAGCCCAGCAGAAGTGATCACATTCTTGGAGGGCAAATTTAAAGAAGTAGTTCCTGGCATTCCATTTGAATTCGGATTTCTGGACCAGGATTTTGACAATTTGTATAAATCTGAGCAGAGGGCGGGCAAAATAGTTTCTTATCTTACCCTGGTTTCAGTGGTGATTGCATTATTAGGTCTTTATGGTTTAATTTCCTTCGTAATTAAGGACAGAACTAAGGAAATAGCTATTCGAAAAGTGCTTGGTAGCCCGAGTATTCTTCTTCACATGCAATTAGGAAAAGAGTTTTTCGTAATACTGGCAATAGGTATATTAATTGCATCCCCTTTGGCATGGGTTACCCTTAATTCCTGGCTTGAGAATTTTACCTATAAGATTGATCTTGGCTTGCCTATTTTTCTTTTGGCTTCATTTATAATGCTGTTACTGGTAATATTAACAGTTGGTTTTAAAGCTCAAATGGCTATTCAGGCTGATCCTGTAAAATCCCTAAAACATGAATAATTAATCAATTGATTTACACGGATTGCAACATATCCTGATAAATCTTTTTCAATATTTGCAAATTGCGATCACGGGTTATTGAATCCTGCAAACGGTTTGTTCCTACACACATATTTAGTTTCAATAGATTGCAAAATATGTTTCAAAATCATTTATCTTAAGAAATACCAGTTTTAACAATTTGCTTATAACTGCTACCTTTCTGTTAGAAAGTAAAATATAGTATTAATCATGATTTGGATTCACCTGGTGATTAAAATCATAGTAATGCTGTTATGCTTAGGATAATTTGATCCTTTATTTCTAAATTGTATTTGATGGATCCTTTGAAATATAAATCTGATGTAGTTTTAATAGGAGGGGGGATTGCTGGTATTTCCTGTGCTTTAGAGCTACTTGATTCCAACCTAAAGGTGATATTGATCGACAGGGACGATAGAGAAAACTTCGGGGGATTGGCCAAAGAATCATTTGGAGGAATGTTTTTTGTTGACACACCACATCAAAGGAGATTGGGAATAAGAGATAGCATAGATATTGCCACCCGTGACTGGTTCTCTTTCGCGGAATTTGATGATGGTGATCTTTGGCAGAAAAAGTGGGCAGAAAAGTATATACAACAGTGTCGGGATGATGTCTATTTTTGGCTTAAAAAAAGGACAATAAAATTTTTTCCTGTTGTACATTGGGTGGAACGCGGGTTGCATCAACCCGGCAACTCGTTTCCCCGTTTTCACATGGTCTGGGGCACTGGGTATGAGTTAACCATTTCTTTGATCAAACATCTTGAAGCTCATAAAAGTGCAAAAAACCTCACCCTTTTGTACAATCATAAAGGTGAAGAATTTTTAGCTGTTGATGGCAGGGTTAATGGGATTTCTGGAATTGATGAATCTAATGGAACCACATTTGAAATTGAGGCTGATCATGTAGTAGTAGCTACTGGTGGCATATGTGGCAACATTGAAAAGGTGAAGGAGAATTGGTATAAGCCATGGGGAACACCCCCAGAAGTCATTTTAAACGGATCTCATAAATATGCATTGGGAGATTTCCACGATAAAATCAGTGATATTAAAGGCAAAGTATGCCATTTGGATAAAATGTGGAATTATGCTGCCGGGGTTCACCATCATCGTCCTAAACACGAATTTCAAGGATTGAGCATTATCCCCCCTAAATCAGCAATCTGGCTCAATTCCCAGGGAAAGCGGATCGGCCCCATTCCATTGATTTCGGGATTTGACACCAGGTTTTTAGTAGAGCAGGTTTGCCGTCAGGAAAAGAAATACTCCTGGCAAGTGATGAACATGAAAATTGCCAATAAAGAGATAGCTATATCAGGATCAGAATTTAATAAAGCCATGAGGGAGAAGAATTGGATAGGCTTTATAAAATCTGCATTAATTGGCAATAAATCATTGGTCAGTGAATTGGTTGCAGAAAACCAGGATGTGATTACTGCAAATTCAATTGAAGAACTGGCCGGAAAAATGAACAAATTAACCGGTACAAATGAAGTCAAAATAGATTTGCTAAAAGAGTCTATTTCTAATTACGACCAGAATATTGACAGGGGACAGAAGTACTTTAATGATGAACAATTGAGACGCATTGGATATTTGAGGCAATATCGGGGTGACAGAGTGCGTACATGTAAGTACCAAAAGATTGATGATAAAAGAGCCTATCCATTAGTGGCAATCAGGGAGTTTATTTTATCTCGAAAAACCCTGGGAGGTATTCAAACTGATCTTGGTTGCAGGGTGCTAAAGGATAATAACAAATCTGATGAAACAATTCCAGGATTATATGCCGTGGGAGAAGCTGCCGGTTTTGGAGGCGGGGGCATGCATGGGAAACGATCTTTGGAAGGCACTTTCCTGGGGGGGTGTGTGCTCACTGGCAGGGTAGCAGCCCAAACAATTCTTAAGAATAATTAATAATATGAGAAAAACAGGTGCTTTTTTGCTTGTACATGCTTTAGAGCAAATTGGGGTTGAGTACACTTTTGGTATTCCCGGGGTGCACAATACCGAAATCTACGATGAACTCAATAATTCGGATCAAATCAAGCCTATCCTGGTGACCCATGAGGGAGCTGGGGCATTTATGGCCGATGGGGTTTCAAGGACTTCCAGTACTATTGGGACTATGGTGATTGTGCCTGCAGCTGGAACTACTCATGCAATGAGCGGAATAGGAGAAGCCTATCTGGATGGAATACCTATGCTGATTATTTCTGGAGGGACTAGAAGGGACACTGGCATGGAATACCAGTTACATCAAATTGACCAAGGGAAATTACTGGATGGAATAATCAAGCAATATTACCTGATTGAAAACCATGGAGATATCATTCCTACTATTTATAGTGCTTTTAATAAGGCAAATGAGGGGGAACCAGGGCCGGTATTTGTAGAAATTCCTTTCGAACTCCAGAATTTCACGGCTGAGATTGATGGTTTACCTGCATACAATCTTCCAGAAAAATCTTTTAATATTTCCCCTGACTTAATTAACGAGGCTATAGAACTAATTAAACAGTCTCAAAAACCGTGTATTTATGTTGGGTGGGGTGCAGTGGATACCAGCGAACAGATAATTGAGTTAGCAAATCTTTTAGCAGCACCTGTGGCTACTACTTTCCAGGGAAAAAGTTCATTCCCGGGAGATCACCCTCTTCATGTTGGTGTGGGATTTGGGCCTTCATCAGTTCCGGCGGCGGAAAATGCCTTTTCAAATTGCGATTGCCTGTTAGCCGTTGGAGTACGTTTCGCGGAGTTGGCCACTGGTAGTTATGGAGTAAAAGTGCCTGAAAATCTAATTCATATTGATATCAACCCAGATGTTTTCAATAAAAATTACAAAGCAAAAGTAACTATTGAAAGTGATGCAAAAGTTGCTGCAAATCTGATTTTGGGTAAACTGAAATCAACTGGTTGGAAATCGAAAGATGAAAGCGATTCATTGGCTGGAACCATTGCTTCCGATATAGGGAAATATTACAAACAATGGACTGAAGCTAAAAAGCAGGACATCGTATCCCC
>CBDVAV010000202.1:0-7756 GCA_965372055.1 uncultured bacterium
GAGTAAACATTTATGTAAAGATCTCTGACCTCGGATTGTATTAAAGTTTCTAGGGCTATAACTTTGCCTTAATTATAGCTCTATATGATTACTTCTTCCAGGCCTGAACTATTCTCCCTGACAGGTTTTGTTAAACTAACCCGGGTTCAGAATCTATTAATAATTGCCTTGGCGCAGTATTTGACAGCAATATTTTTGGTTGGCCCTTCCACCGATTGGAAGCTGTACCTCCTGGATATAAATTTACTTTTTATATCACTCTCCACTGTAATCATAGCCGCTGCCGGGTACATGATAAATGATTACTATGATGTTAAAATTGATTATGTCAATAAGCCTGATCAGGTAATTGTGGGGAAGGTACTGACCAGAAGGTCTGTAATGGTAGTGCATACACTACTTAATTTTACAGGCATCTTCTTAGGCATTATTGTTTCCTATAAAATTATGGCCATCAATTTTATAGCAGCTTCATTGCTGTGGTTATATTCCAACCAATTGAAAAGAATGCCAATTATAGGGAATTTAGCAGTTAGCATACTTACTGCATTGTCCATTACCATTATCGCAATTCATTACAAGGATAGCGAAGTGGCTATTTTTCTTTATGCATTCTTTGGCTTTGTTACTACTTTGCTCAGGGAAATCATTAAAGACATAGAAGATATGATTGGAGATGAAAAATTCGGGAGCAAGACCTTGCCAATTATTTGGGGCGTAAGGAAAACCAAACAATTTATTTACCTCTTGAGTATTTTATTCTTGGCAATCCTGGGCTTTCTTATCATAAAGAATTATTTCCCTCAAATTAATGCCCTGATCCTGATAATTGTTGCCCCCGTGCTTGTGCTGAATTACTTGTTATACAGGGCTGACACAAAAATGCATTATAGCCGATTGAGTTTATTTACTAAATTCTTTATATTGATTGGGATATTAAGTATGGTTTTGTTTCACCATTGATCGAATATAATTTGTCATTGACAAAAAAAAATATCGCAATTTTTGCTTCTGGAAGCGGATCAAATGCCGAGGCCATAGCCAGGTATTTTACAAATAGCAATGAGTTTTTTGTTTCTATAATTTTATGCAATAATCCTAATGCTTATGTACTTCAACGAGCCAAAAAATTCGATATCAATACTTTCGTTTTTAATCGCGAACAATTGTATGATGATGAAACTGTAATGTTGAAATTGATCGATGGAAAGATAGATTTTATAGTGCTTGCAGGTTTCATGTGGCTTATTCCTGATAACATCCTGGAATCCTTTAATGATAAAATAATAAACATCCATCCCGCACTTCTCCCCAACTATGGCGGTAAAGGAATGTATGGCCATCATGTACATGAGGCAGTTTCAAGAGCAGGGGATACAGAATCGGGGATTACCATCCATTTTGTTAATAAAGAATATGATCGGGGCAAAATAATTTTTCAAAAAAAATGCCAAATTGAGCCTCATGAAACCCCAGATAAAATCGCGGGAAAAATCCATGTTCTGGAACACGAATATTACCCTAAAGTGATTGAACAAACCCTCAAAATTTAGTACAAAAAATCACTAGCTTTGCAGCAAATTCCTAAAGGCCATAATGTCAACCAAAAAAATATCATCTGCTCTAATTTCTGTTTTTAATAAGGATAATCTTGAACCTTTAGTTAGAAAATTGGATAATTTTGGAGTCCAGTTATATTCAACAGGTGGAACCCAAACCTACATTGAGGGCCTTGGGATTTCTGTCCAGGCAATTGAGACTGTAACCGACTATCCATCTATTCTCGGAGGAAGAGTCAAAACATTACACCCTAAAGTTTTTGGTGGTATTTTAAATAGAAGAGGCCATCAAGGTGACCAGGATCAAATCATGGAATATAATATCCCCAATATCGATATGGTGATTGTTGACCTGTACCCATTTGAGGAAACAGTAGTTTCTGGAGCTTCACACCAAGAGATAATCGAGAGAATTGATATAGGTGGAATTTCATTGATTCGGGCCGCGGCAAAGAATTACAATGATGTATTCATAATAAGTTCCCGTGAACAGTATAAAGAAGCAGAAAACCTCCTAAACAAAAATGGTTCAACTGAGCTTGAAGACAGAAAAAGGTTTGCTGCCACAGCTTTCGATATCAGCTCACATTATGATACCGCGATTTTTAATTTTTTAGATGAAAAGGAATCAGTATTTAAACAGAGTATGCGTAATAAGATGCCTTTGCGTTATGGTGAAAATCCACACCAAAAGGGAGTTTATTATGGTGACTTTAATAAATCATTCGAACAATTAAATGGCAAACAGGTGTCTTACAATAACCTGGTTGATATTGAAGCAGCAGTGTCGCTGATATCGGAGTTTAAAGGAGAAATTGCATTCGTGATAATAAAACATACCAATGCCTGTGGAGCAGCTACTGGAGAGACAACAGTGGAGGCATACAATAAAGCATTGGCCGCAGATCCAATGTCAGCTTTTGGAGGAATTCTAATCAGCAATAATCTTGTTGATGAAGGGTCTGCCGTCGAGATAAATAAACTATTCTTTGAAATCTTAATTGCTCCATCCTTTGACGACAAAGCATTGGGAATTCTCAATAACAAAAAGAAGAGGATTTTATTAAAACAAAAATCTGAAATTAAGTCCGGGAAATCCTACAAAAGCCTGTTGGATGGAGTGATCGTTCAAGATTCTGATAATATTACCGATCAAATAGAAAAATTTAGTATAGCCACAATAAAATCACCTGAAGGAAGTGAGTTAAAAGCATTGGAATTTGCCGGTAAGATTGCGAAACATACCAAGTCGAATACCATTGTAATAGCTAATGATGGGCAACTCCTGGCCAGTGGAATGGGGCCAACGTCGAGGGTAGATGCACTAAACCAGGCAATAGCCAAAGCAACTAAATTTGGTTTCAACCTAAATGGAGCCGTGATGTCGTCAGATGCTTTTTTCCCGTTCCCTGATTGCGTTGAAATCGCCCATAAATCTGGTATTACTGCGGTCATCCAGCCGGGAGGATCGATAAAAGACAAGGAATCCGTCGATTTTTGCAATGAAAATAATATGGCCATGGTTTTTACTGGTACTAGACATTTTAAGCACTAAAAAAAATAAAAGTATAATTAAAAACTAATTTGTAAATTGACACCTATCAAATAACTATAACAGTGGCCTAACATTAATTATAAATGGGATTATTCGATTTCTTTTCAACCAATATTGCAATTGACCTAGGTACTGCGAATACCCTTATTATCCACAAAGAAAAAATTGTTGTCGATGAACCTTCAATTATTGCCATTGATAAGAACAGCAACAAAGTGCTTGCAATTGGGAGGGAAGCCATGCAAATGCATGAGAAAACACATGACAACATAAAAACCATTAGGCCTCTTAAAGATGGGGTAATTGCAGATTTTCATGCCGCTGAACACATGATTAGAGGTATGATAAAAATGATAGATCTTGGAAACCGTTTTTTCCCGGCAAGCCATCGTATGGTGATTTGCATACCTTCTGGAATAACTGAAGTCGAAAAGAGGGCAGTTAGGGATTCTGCTGAACATGCGGGCGCAAAAGAAGTGTATATGATCCAGGAACCAATTGCAGCAGCTATTGGAATTGGTGTGGAAATTGATAAACCGATTGGGTCAATGGTAGTTGATATCGGTGGCGGCACTACCGAAATTGCCGTAATTGCACTATCGGGGATTGTTTGTAATCAATCCATCAGGGTAGCTGGCGATACATTTAACAGGGACATTATGGATTATATGAGGAGGCAGCACAATCTTTTGATTGGTGAGCGGTCTGCCGAAAAAGTGAAAATTGAAGTTGGCTCTGCGCTTACTGAATTGGATGATGGCCCTGAAGATTATGAAATAAGGGGGAGGGACTTAATGACAGGGATCCCAAAGGTTATTAAGATATCATACTCGGAAATTGCCTTTGCATTGGATAAATCAGTTTCTAAAATTGAAGAAGCTGCTCTGAAAACTTTGGAAATTTCCCCTCCGGAACTATCGGCAGATATATACGACAATGGAATACACCTTGTCGGGGGAGGGGCATTGCTCAGAGGACTGGATAAGCGACTTGCTCTAAAAACCAAATTGCCAATCCATATTGCTGATGACCCATTGCGAGCTATTGTAAAAGGTACTGGAACAGCTCTAAAAAACATCGACAACTATAAAGGAGTACTTATGACCTGATTTTCCAATGAGCAGACTACTTCTGTTTTTATTCAAATACAGGGCATTCTTATTATTTTTATTTGCAGAAACAATAAGCAGCTGGCTAATTGTAAAAAATAACAAATATCAAAGCGCAGCCTTTTTTAACTCCTCAAACAGTATGGCTGCCAACATCCTGAATGTTTCAAATGAAATTACAGGGTATTTCAATTTGCGGTCTCGAAATGAAGAACTCACCAATCAAATTGCAGATTTAAGAGTACAACTTGAATCCCTCAAAAAAACACGAAGTCAAGAGATAATTATCAACCCGGCGGATTCAGTGAACTACAGCTTTATATCAGCAAAAACAATTAACAATTCCACCAGGAATTTAAAGAACCATTTAACTATTGATAAGGGTTCTAACCATGGAGTAACACCTGGAATGGGTGTAATTGGAGGTGGTGGTATAATAGGTAAAGTCAAATATGTTTCAAGAAATTATTCGGTAGTACTATCCCTCTTGCATATTGACCAGTTAATATCTGCCAGAATTCCAGGTAAAGTCGAACTTGGATCGGTTAATTGGAATGGAATAGATCCAGGATATGCAAACCTGTTGTACGTACCCAGGCATGTACAGCTTTTACCAGGGGACACTGTGTTTACAACCGGCTATGGTGGAATTTACCCCGCCGATCTTAAGATTGGGGTAATTTATGATATTGACGATCCCGACGAAACTTTTCTGGACCTGAGATTAAAACTGATCAACGATTTCAGTAATCTCAATTATGTTCATATCGTTAAGTTCCATTTAAAACCGGAACTGGACTCCCTCGAAACAACCATTGATCCTTTATAATGAACCGTGGAAGTATTTTATTCATTCTCAGATTTATTCTTTTCATTCTCTTACAAGTACTTCTTTTTAAAGATCTGATTCTTTTTGATCGTGCATTTTGTTTTGTATACCTTGGTTTTCTACTTCTTTTACCCATTGAACTTGGGCCGCTTCTGATTATTGGTATTGGGTTTTTTACCGGATTATCTGTTGATGTTTTCTACGACAGTCTTGGGATTCATGCAGCTTCATCTGTATTAATCATGTTTTTAAGACCATACTGGGTAAGCCTTCTGACGCCTCAGGGAGGATATGATATTGGTGCCCGGCCAAATATCAAAACACTTGGCTTTATGTGGTTTCTTATCTATAGCCTTCCCCTGATTTTCATTCACAGCTTTACCCTCTTTTTTCTAGAGGGTTTTGGATTCACTTTATTTTTATTTACACTCTCCAAGGTTATTTCATCAGCAGTATTTACCTTTATTATCTTGGCCTTAGGGCAATATCTATTTACAAGCAAGAGATTCTAAAATGAATGATGGCAGGAAATATATAATTCAGGGCTCCTTCATCTTAGTAGGGCTAATATTTATCATCAAGCTTTTTTACCTACAAGTTACTGATTCCACATATGCCAAAGCTGCAGAGAACAATATTATATTACCGGTAATCGAATATCCCTACCGGGGATTAATATATGACCGTAATAAAAAATTGCTGGTGTACAATACCCCACAATATGATATTGATGTTGTCCCCAATGAGGTAAATGTTAAGGATACCCTGGCGTTTTGTCAAATATTTGGCATTACTAAAGAAGAATTCGAAAGTAAAATAGATCAGGCTAAAGCCTACTCTTATGTTAAGCCTTCAATATTCCTCAAGCAAGTAACTAATCTGGAATTTGCTGCCCAGCAAAACCATATTATTGATTATCCTGGATTTCAAATACGGGCTAGAACTGTCAGGGCTTACACCGAACCTGTGCTTGCAAATGCATTCGGATTTATTGGAGAGATCAGCAAAGAAGAATTGGAACGGGACACGATGGGATATTATAAACAGGGCGACCATATGGGTAAAAGTGGTATTGAATCATCATATGAACAATACCTTCGTGGCAAAAGAGGTATTAGATACAAAATCAAGAATGTTAGGGGAGTTGAAAAAGGAAGTTTCCAGGATGGAAAGTGGGACACTTTGGCCGTAGCCGGAGAAAATCTTTTCTCCACCATTGATCTTGATTTACAACTCTATGCCGAGAAATTATTAGATGGAAAAGTTGGATCGATAGTAGCCATTGAACCATCTTCAGGGGAAATCCTTACTATCGTATCCAGGCCATCTTATGATCCGGGATATTTTACTGGCAGAAAATTCAGTGAAAAATTTGCTGAAGTCGTCAGCGACACCTCAAAGCCATTGTTCAATCGGCCGATCATGGCAATGTACCCTCCTGGATCAACTTTTAAAACCCTTCAGGCTTTGATTGGTTTGCAAGAGAAAGTACTCAACCCCGATGAATCAATTTACCTGGATGGATCTTTAATTGGTGACCATGCCCCGCCCGGATATTACAATCTGAGTAAAGCAATCAAAATATCTTCCAATAATTATTTCTTTAGAGCATTTCGGAGAATTATCAATCAAAATTTGGATGACAATACTTTTATTGATTCAAGATTGGGTTTGGATGAATGGAGAAAGCACCTCGAAAATTTTGGGTTGGGCAAACCTCTTGGTATTGATATACCTAATGAAAAAGGAGGGTTTATTCCGGGTTCCGACTATTATGATAATATTTATGGTAGAAACCGGTGGAAATTTTCAACCATTGCCTCACTAAGTATTGGCCAGGGGGAAATGCTTTTGAATCCAATGCAAATGGCGAATTTAGCAGTTATTTTAGCTAACCGGGGATATTTCTATAGCCCTCATATTATTAAGGAAATTGAAGGAAAGCCGGGACATGACCCAACCTATTCGATCAAACGATATTCCGGAATTGATTCAGCCCATTTTCCACTGGTTATTGATGCCATGGAAGAAGCACTGCGAGGTACTGCCTGGAGGGCAATAATTCCAGGTATTCCCATTTGTGGGAAAACTGGAACAGCGGAAAACCCTCACGGTGAAGATCATTCGGTATTTATGGCCTTTGCTCCAAAAGACGAACCTAAAATAGCCATCTCCGTTTACGTGGAAAATTCAGGCTGGGGAGGGAGATCGGCTGCATCAACCGCTTCATTGATCATAGAAAAATACTTGAAGGGTGAGGTATCTAAAAAATGGTTGGAAGATTATGTACTCAAAGGGGATTTTCTAGATGCGACGGAGTGATAATATACTGAACAGGGTAGACTGGCTTACAATTATTCTTTATTTCGGTATTGTAATTCTAGGATGGTTAAATATTTACGCTTCGGTTTATGACAGTGCGGCCAATCAAAACATTTTCGATTTTTCCATTGGATCAGGAAGACAACTCGTTTGGTTCGGCCTTGGTTTATTGCTGATCATAGTAATCATGGCATTTGATTTTAAGTTTTTTGAAGCATTCGCTTACATTTTTTATGGAATAGTAATTGTCACCCTGATCCTGACATTAGTTGCCGGGAGAGAAGTCGCAGGTTCCAAATCATGGATTTATTTTGGAACACTGGGTATTCAACCTTCAGAATTTGCTAAAGTTGCTGCCGCCTTGGTAGTGGCAAAGGTATTA
>CBDVAV010000203.1:0-7751 GCA_965372055.1 uncultured bacterium
ATCAGCAGCTGCTTCATTAAGAATAAAAGCTTGGTTGGCATCTGTGGTTATGTCTTTGGAAAAATCCCTGCCTTCAATCACCTCTAGATTATAAGTATTGAGATAGTCTTCATCAACACCCAATGATTTCATGGTCAATTCATCATCCTCAGAATATCCTTCAGGTACAATTCGCAAACCATAAAAGCCATCACGCCCAGGTAATGTAGCTGATAATGCCACGTTTAATACTGTAGACTCTTCCACTAATGCATCTTTTAAAGCTTTGTAATTGGTTTGGTCCTTCCGGTCAACCAATCCAATTGCCACCATCTGCTCTTTGTCAAATCCAAGTTTTTTGTTTCTAAGAAAATTTATTTGGCGCAAAACGATTAACGTTCCAATAATTCACCACCATGAAATAAAGAATTGGAATGTAACCATGGATTTTCGAACATTCCCCAATCCAGAGATTTTAATCACTTTTCCTCTTAGTGTACTGATGGGTTTAAATCCAGATAGGTAAAACGCCGGATAACTGCCAGCCAATAAACTGACCAAAATAATGGAAATTAAAACCCAGAATAGATTGCTGCTTGTTAATAGATATCCGACTGACATCTCTTTTCCAACAAGTTCATTAAAAAAATTACTTAAAACCAGTTGGGCTATCCCAAAGGCAATTGCAAATGAGAGTAAAGTGACAATGAAAGACTCTCCCAAAAACTGACCCAGCAGTTGATTTTTCCCAGCCCCCATCACTTTTCTCATCCCCACTTCTTTGGCTCTTTCTGTTGACTGGGCGGTTGTAAGGTTCATGAAATTTATGCAAGCAATCAGTAAAATGAATAAGGCAATAATTACAAACAGTTTAACATAGGTCATACTGGAATTGGCCTGCCACTCGTTTTGCAAATCAGAATTGAGGTGAATATCAGCAATATTTTGAGCTTCGTACTCCCTGCTTTCTTTTACATAATCAGGATAGTGCTGTTCTCCCATGGCAGCCATTTGCGTGTCTAAGTCCTTATTGTTAAAACCAGGTTTCAATTGAACATAGAGATAAATTGCAGGATGAAACCAATTATTGTACCTGGGCTGAATGACCCTGATACTGCTAAAAGATGCCATAAAATCGGGTGTGAAATGGGAATTTTGAGGTAGGTCCTTAACAACTGCGGTTATTTCGAAAACATGCCTCTCTACCGCATTCTCAAAGTATAGTTCTCGTCCAATTATATCCGTGGTTCCGAAATAATCAAGGGCTTTGCTTTCAGGTATAACCACAGAAAACGGATTTTCCAGGGCTTGCTTGAGGTTTCCATTGATTGCTTCAAAAGTAAAGGTTTCAAAGAAAAGGGAGTCAACCAGGGTAAACCTGGTCTCTTTGAATTTGTTGACCTTGTCTGCACTTAAAAATCCTGATAAAGGATACATTCTCACTACTCTCTCGGCAGAAGGGACATGAGCTTCGATCAGATCACCCAAAGGATTAAATGAAGTAGCAGTTTGTACCTGATTACCATCACGAGTGCGGTATTCTGTAACACGATAAATATCTTCGTGGTTTTTGTGATACTTGTCATAGCTCAATTCAAGCTGGACATAAGAGACGATCACCAATACACATGCCAGTCCAATACTCAAACCAGCTACATTGATAAAAGAGTAGACTTTGTTTTTGATCAAACTTCGTAAAGCGATTTTAAAGTAATTTTTAAACATCATATTTCAATAATTTTTTCTTTCTTTTTCTTGCTATGCATCATAAATATAAGAAAATATAAATTGTGTGGATTAAAAACCATGTATTAGACGAAATTGGAAGATTATTGAAATTAGATTATTTGATCAAGGATCCTTACTCATTTTTCAGGCATTCCACTGGATTTGTCTTTGCTGCTTTTAATGTTTGTAATCCTACAGTAATCCATGCTATGAGCAATGCAACGAGTCCTGCACCAATGAAAAACCACCATTCAAGATCAATTCTGTATTCAAAGCTTTCCAGCCATCTAGCACCAATAATATAGCTAATTGGTAATGCTATAAGGATAGCAATTAGTACCATTTTTGTAAAATCGCTGGATAGAAGATGAACAATACCAAAGTCACTGGCACCCAATATCTTTCTGATACTGATCTCTTTCAGCCTTCTTTCTGCCGTAAAAGCTGCCAAACCGAATAGTCCCAGGCAAGATATGAGGATAGCGAGTGCAGAAAAGTATCTTGATAAAACACCTACCCGTTCTTCCGAAGTATATAGGGCCTGATAATCCTGATCGATAAATTGAGGTTTAAAGACATAACCAGGATTGAACGATTTATACAAATCTTTCATATTATCCATTGCCACCACCTCATTGCCCTGTTCAAGCTTGGCCATGACAAAGTGGGTGTCTTCAGGTTCGTATAAGAATATCATAGGCTCCACTTTGGAGTGAAGGGAAATCAGGTTGAAATCCTTTACAATACCGATTATCATTTTTTCACCTGTGTAATGGGTGATGGTTTTGCCAATTGGGTTTTCCATTCCCATGGCTGCAATGGCTGTCTCATTGAATATCACACTGGCAGAATCAGAGCCAAACTCCTATGAAAATGTTCTACCTTCCAATAACTCCATTCCCATTATTTCAAACATTCCATATCCTGACCGGATTTCCCAAAACTGAATCTGATCTTCCGACAATTTTCCCTCCCAGTTTACTCCTCCGGTGGAATTACCACCGCCAACCATAAATCCGGAAATCACTGCATCGGCTATTCCAGCAGTGTTTTTTAATTCATTGACAAATGCCTCGGAATTGTTGATGAGTATTCCTTCCCTCTCAAAGTAAACCAAGTTATCCTTATCGTATCCAAGGTTTTTGTTTTTAACAAAATCCATTTGTTGATAAACCACTACCACCGCAACGATCAAAATAATGGACAAAGTGAACTGAGCTACCACCAGCACTTGTCTTCCGTGGATATCACCTAACTTTCTCAATAATTTTCCTTTTAGTATTTCCACTGGATCAAAGGCGGAAAGGAACAATGCAGGATAACTGCCTGCCACTATTCCCACTATAAATATCAGTGCTAAGGCAGCAAAAATGAATTGGCCATTTAAGTTTAATTCCAGATGTTTTTGAGCTATAAAATTGAATTGGGGCAGTAATAGCCATACCAGAAAAACAGCCACCATCATAGAAATCATACTCAGCAAAACCGACTCGGTGAAGTACTGTCCAATAAGTGATTGGCGAGATGCCCCTAGCGATTTTTTCACACTGATTTCCTTGATTCTGTGAGAAGCTTTGGCCGTAGATAAATTGACAAAATTGATACAAGCGATAAAGAGAATAAAGACCGCCACAATTGAAAAGAGCCTGACATACTCGATGCGCCCTCCAGCTTGCACACCGTTTTCGTATTTGCCGTAAAGGTACCTGTCGGAAAATTTTGCAAGAAACAAATCAACCCGGTCGCTTTTCTGCTTTTCCTTGAGGATGGTGTCAATTTTGCTTTCAACAGCTTCTTTATTTGCTTGAGGATTCAAAACCACCATTATCCGGGCGTAGTAGTTCCCCCAGTTTTTGTAAGTTATCAGGTCATCATGGTAATAGTCCCACGACATCAGGAAATCAAATTGTTCTGAGGCATTTTGAGGTATATCATGAAGAATACCTGTCACCTGAACTGTTTTTTCCTTTCCCCAAAAATGCCAGGTTATATCTTTTCCGATAACATCGGAGGTCTTGAACAGGCGATCAGCCAATGACCGAGTGATAACAATGCCTGATTTATCCGTGAGTGATTTGCTTTTGTTTCCTTTCATAAATGGATAGGTGAAAACATCGAAAAATTCCTCACTTGCAAATTTTCCATTGACCTTGAAATAGGAATCTCCAACAGATAAAGTGTATTCATGAGCATCCGTCAGCGCAACAGCATTTTCAATCTCTGGTATTGTAGATTGTATTTCTTCCAGTAACAGGCCAGGCACTCCCTTCCAAGTAGTAATTCCACTGGCATCCTTGTGATTGGACATGATCTGGTAAAGCTGGTCATCATTTTCATGGTAACCGTCAATTTGCTTTTCATCGGCTACCCATAGATAGATGAAAAGCACACAGGCAAGCCCTGTTGATAGTCCGGTTAAGTTGATCAGGAATTGAGATCTGTATTTTAGAAAATTCCTGTAGGTAAGTTTAAAGTTGTGTTGATACATAGTGATAAAATTTGAGTTTTTTGACTTTGCTTTTCTAATGGCAAAGGGACGTAGATAATTGAATACCTGGTACCAGTAGTTGAGTTTAGAACTAAAAAGGGGCTTCTTTTCCAACGTGGAATAAAATTTCTCATCCAGGTCACCTTGTACTTCTTCGGCAATATTATCCTTAAGGAACCAGTGTAGGAACCTTCGGGCTAACTTTGGTGGTATGTTTTTATTCATGTTGTCTGAATCTTGATTTACAGAATTACATGATGAACAGGATTATTTTCGAAATAACCTCTTCATCTCAAGACTTCTAGATCCAAAATTGATTAATAATCCTTTGTCGATTTTGTATGCTTGTAAGTAGTTTAGACCCTGGGCCAAATGAACATTTTCTAATTGGATGATAGCCTTTATCTCTACCATAACTTTATCTTCCATTACGAAATCAGCTCTCCTTGTGCCTACCTCTACATCGTTGTAAAAAATTGGTATTTCTTGTTCTCTTACAAATCCAAGCCCTTGTTTCTCCATTTCAATCGCCAGACATCTTTGATAGATCACTTCTTGAAAACCATTCCCTAAAGTACTGTGTACTTTCATTGCACAACCAATTATTTTATATGTTAGATCATCTTTAATTTCTTCCTTCATTTAGTTAATTCTATAATCTTGAAAATTCCGATTCTGACAAAATTACTCAGATCGCAATGAATCTACTGGATTAACCATGGCAGATTTAATGGCCTGGTAACTTATCGTGATGATAGTAATTAAGAGTGCTCCCACACCTGCTATTCCGAAAATCCACCAGGATAATTCCATGCGATATTCGTATTTCTGTAACCAACTATTCAGCACAAAGTAAGCTATGGGAATGGCAATGAAACAGGAAAGGAATACCAATAAAACAAATTCCCTGGTTAACAATTGCCATATACGGGCAACTGAAGCCCCCAGCACTTTTCGTATCCCAATTTCTTTGGTACGTTGTTCGGCCATGTAAGATGCCAGCCCGAACAATCCCAAACAACTGATTAGAATGGCTAGTAAGGCAAAGAATCCTGCCAACATGCCAATGCGTTCTTCGCCCCGGAACTTGGCATCATATATTTGGTCTACGAATTGATAGTCGAATGGCGCAGAAGGGATTATTTTATTAAATACCATTTCTATCTTTGATAGTGCATCACGGGTATTTACGCCAGTGGTAATCTTTATGTATAACCAGTTCAAATCATTTTCTGAAAGGAAAATTATCGATGGAAAGGGTGGTTCATAGGGGGATCCCTTCACCATGTCCCTGACTACACCCAAAATATTATACTTATTGCCCTGTTTTTCAACAATTTCCCCTACTGGATTTTCTAGACCCAACAATTTTGATGTGGATTCATTGATCACTATCCCGGATAAATCACTTGGGGAATCCCTTGAAAAATCCCTTCCCTCTAAAAATTGCCAACCGATGGTTTTACCATATTCATGTGTAACTGTAAGAACGTGAAATAAAGGGTTGAACTCCGAGTCCTTGCCTTTCCAGTCATCCATTCGTGTCTGTCCAGATAAACTGGAAGTGGGGCCGGACGATCCCGCCATTTCATCCACAACCCCGGTATTCTTCAGTTCGTTTCTAAGTACATGGTATTTTCCCCTATATTCCGGTGATCTGGGTCGAAGAGTGACCAATCCTTCATGGGAATACCCTACCGGACGGTCTTTAGCAAATTGTATTTGCTGGTTGACGATTATTGTTCCTATTATTAAGCTAACTGAAATCGTGAATTGGAAAATGACTAATACTTTGCGTGGAACGGATGCATGGCGGCCTGACCTGAAAGTGCCTTTCAGTGACCTGACGGGATTGAAAGAGGATAGATAAAAGGCAGGATAACTCCCAGCCAGTAGGGCGGTGAAAAAAATAAATGATAGACTAGCCATCAAAAACCAGGTATTTGTCCATAATATGTTCATTTCTTTATCAGTAATCCCATTAAACCATGGTAGAATAAATTGTACCATAAATACTGATACAACAAAGGCCACCACTACTACCAGCATGGATTCACTAAGAAACTGGCTTATTAATTGTTTCCTAAGTGAGCCTATGCTTTTACGAATGCCTATTTCTTTGGCACGTTTTTCAGAACGTGCAGTACTCAGGTTCATAAAATTGATGCAGGCCAGTAGTAATATAAACACCCCGATCGTTCCGTAAAACCATACAAACTTCAAACTGTCGCTCGTAACCATAACTCCATTTTCAAATTCCGAATACAGATACCATTTACTCATAGGGTGTAGAAATAATTCGGGTTTTTTGGCGGCCTCGTTTATATGCGGCTTCATAGTATCTTTTATCACCACTGATAATTCATCAAAATCAGCATCAGGATGGATTTGGGTATAGATATCCATATTATAATTGTCCCAATTATCAAGTGTAGCATTTTGACTATTGAGATATAAATCGAGGGGAGCAAAATAGGTTGCGATCTTAAATTCAGAATTATTGGGTAAATCCTCATATACCCCCGTTACCTTAAGGTCCCAAAGGTCATCCATCTTCACGGTATTATTTATAGGATCCTCATCGCCAAATAATTTTTTAGCCAACGATTGTGAGAGCAGGATAGCATTTTTGTCCTTAAGTCCTTCCCTGGTACCATAAACCATTTTTAAGCTGAACATTTCCGGACCATCCGATTGCATAAAGTAACCAGGTTGTGTGAAATTCTTATTTCGAGATGAGATCACTCGTTCTTCAATCCGTGCCCTTACCATTACGACGTGTTTAAAATGATTTCGATAGGATGTGCTTAAAAGCGTTCCTAGTCCGGTTACCTGGGAGGTATTGGACCATATTTTCCCGTCCCCTTTCCACACTTGGTTTCGATAAACCTTGGCAATGTTGTCAAAGTTTTTATGATATTTATTATACGATAACTCATCATGAATCCATAATCCGGTAAGCATTGCCACTGCCATGCCAATGGCAAGTCCAAAAATATTGATAGAGGAGTATCCTTTGTTTTTGGAGAGGCTTCTCCAACCAATTTTTAAGTTGTGCTGAAACATAATGGTAAAATTTGAGATGTTTGACCTAAAATTTATAACAGCAAATGGCCGTAGATAATTAAAGACCTGGTACCAATAATTTAGTTTGGCCCTGAAAGGGGATTTGTTCTCCAGTGTAGTGTAAAATTTCTCATCCAGGTCACCTTGTACTTCTTCGGCAATATCATCCTTAAGGAACCAGTGTAGAAACCTTCGGGCTAACTTTGGTGGTATAGTTTTGCTTTTATTCATGTTGTCTGAATCTTGATTTACAGAATTATTTGATTGGCATGATTATTTTCTAAACAAACGTTTCATCTCAAGGCTCCTGGATCCAAAATTGATTAACAACCCTTTGTCAATTTTGTATGCTTGCAAGTAGTTTAGGCCCTGGGCCAAATGAACATCTTCTAGTTGGATAATAGCCTTTAATTCTACCATAACTTTATCTTCCAATACGAAATCAGCTCTCCTTGTGCCTACCTCTACATCGTTGTAAAAAATTGGTATT
>CBDVAV010000204.1:0-7733 GCA_965372055.1 uncultured bacterium
TATGTGAGTGAAAAAATTGTCATGGAAGCCGCTCAAAAATACATTGATAGCAACTTCAATGATGACAACATCACAGCCAATTTGAGTGGAAAAGTAGCTTTGGATTACCAGTGGATCAATCAATTGGCCAATAACCATGTGAAAGGTGTACTACTTGCTCTTTTTGCGGTTTTTGTTGTTGCGTCACTTAGTTTCAGGTCGATAGGAGCCGGTTTTTATACTATCATCCCTGTCGTTTTTGCGGTAGCTATCATTTATGCAGTGATGGGATTTTCAGGGATATGGTTGTCTGTGGGCACGAGCATGTTTGCCGCCATTGCCATAGGTGTTGGGGTTGATTTTGCTGTCCACACTGTTGACCGGATGATTTATTTTATCAATGAATTAAAACTGGATATTGATGAGGCATTTGAAGAATTTTTCAGAACTACAGGCCGTGCATTACTTTTCAATTTACTTTCCCTGGCCCTTGGTTTTGGGGTTCTGACTACCAGCAGTGTGCCCCCACTAATAAGTATTGGCAGTTTAGTAGCAGTTTCAGTTTCAGCCGGATTCCTGGCCAGTATTACGGTATTGCCCGCTCTTATTTATCTGATGAAGCCAGCATTCTTAAATATAAAAAGTAAGCAGGATAAGCTGGTAGTCAACATCATAAATGAAGAAGAGTTAGTGCTGAAGGTATAACTAAATGACAGGGCGAAAAAAAATAACATAAAAAGAATTTAAAATTTAAAACCTAATAAAATGAAAAATTTAAAAGAACAAAACAGTAAAAACATAGTCATTCTAATAGGACTATTAGTTGCTTCGGTTATTCCATTCACAAGCCATGGGCAGTCTCTTCCACCAGGGATGGAGATAGCCAAGAAAACAGATGAAAGAGACGATGGTGCCAATGTATCAAGAAAATTGACGATGGAACTGGTGGACAGAAGAGGCAAGTCAAGAATTCGTGAAACCCGGGCATTCAGAAAGTATTTTGGAGATGAAAGGCGTACAGCCATTTTCTATCAATCTCCAAGCAATGTAAAAGGAACCGCATTTTTGGTTTATGACTACCCAAATGCCGAAGTAGATGATGACCAATGGCTTTATTTACCGGCTTTGAGAAAGACCCGGCGTATTTCGGCCTCTAACCGTGGGGATTATTTCCTGGGAACAGATTTTACTTATGAGGACATTAAACTCGAAAGCAAATTGAGTATTGAAGACTACAATTATAAAACTGTAGGTAAAGAAGTAATTGATGGAAATGAATGCTATGTACTTGAAGCTACTCCAGTGGATTCAAAGACAGCAAAGGAACTCGGTTACAGCAAAACAAAAGCATGGGTTGATGTAAAAAACTGGATGATCAGAAAAGGGGAATTTTGGGATGTAGCCGGCAATCACTTGAAAACAACTTACATCAAGGATATCAATCAGGTTCAAAATATATGGACAGCACATACGGTTGAAATTGAAAATCACAAGACGGGGCATAAAACAAAATTCACTTTTTCAGATGTGGATTATACCACTGTTATTGACGATGATTTTTTCACACAGCAAACCTTGGTAAGAGGAATTTAAAATTAAGAAAATGAAAAATATAGCAATTGCATTGTTTGGAACTTTTATGGTTTTCATTGCTCAGGCGCAGGATAAACCTACAGTGGAATTTAATATGGTAAGTGTTTCACAAACTGCATACAGATGGAATAATAACTCATTTCAAAAATCGGAGTGGACACTGATGCCAGAAATAACTTATGTGATATCGAAGAAACTACGATTCCATGTTAAAGGCAGGTTTTATACTGAATTCACTGATAACCTCGAACCAAATAAGCCTCAAACAGAGGAAGTATCGAAACTTTCAAAAAGATATTTGATCGGTAAAAAGTCAGAGTGGGAATTTAGGGAATTGTATGCTGATTTGGATTTAGATAATCTGGGATATGTACGTGTTGGTAAACAGCAAATTGTATGGGGGGAAACAGATGGATTAAAATTGTTGGATGTAGTTAATCCTCAAAATTTTCGTGAGTTTATTCTTGCTGAATTCGATGAATCCAGAATACCTCTTTGGTCAGTAAAACACGATTTTGCAGTAAATAAATTAAATGTGCAGTTGATTTGGATTCCAGACAATACTTATCACGATTTGCCTTCAATTAGCGACCCGTTTTTCCCAAAATCAAATCTCCCGCCACTTGGAAATATGAGGGTATTGCTGAATGAACCAGATAAACCGTCGGCATTTTATAAGGATTCCGAATTAGGCGTAAAATTTAACCAATTTATTAAAGGTTGGGATATAAATATCAACTACTTATACACGTTTGACGATTTTTCTGTATTCAATTTTTTGCCATTATCGAATAATCCGAGTTTTGACGCCTCGGTTACTCCATACTATTCCAGGTATCATTTAGTAGGAGGAAGTTTCAATAAAGCCATCAATTCAATCTCATTGAGAGGAGAGTTGGCGGTGAATATCAACAAGGAATTTGGAACTATCAATACTCTGAATCAACCCATAAATGTGACTAAAAATCAGACCTCGGCTGCCTTAGGAATTGATTGGCTGCCAGGTGAAAACATGTTTAGCGCACAGGTATTTGTCGACAAGGTCTTTGATATTAAATCACTTTATGGAAGGAAACCATTTGATTCCTTTCTCACATTTCTTTACAGAAGGGATTTATTTAATGATAGCATGACCCTGGAGTTGCAGGAAATACACAATATGAATAGAGGCGACGGGCTCGTAAGACTGTCGGCGAACTATTACTTACTTTCCAATTTGGAAGTAATTGTTGGGACAGATATTTTTTATGGAAAGAGCAATCAACTTTTTGGACAGTTTGTAGGGCAGAACAGGGTTTCTCTTGGCTTAAAGTGGGGGATCTGATCAACCCAATTTCATCTTATGCTCATATCAATGTAATTTGGCTAGACATAAAGTATACTGAACATTCTTTGATTTAACTCATATGCTGATCAGCAACTCGAAATATTGAAACCCAAAACTCTAAACTCTAAACTGAATCAAGCTTCCTGTCCACTAAATTCCTGGCCTGAATACTCTTCAATAGGAATACAGCTACATACCAGATTTCTATCACCATAGGCATTATCAATTCGACTTACTGTAGGCCAGAATTTATTTTCTTTAACAAATGCCAAAGGATACACCGCTTTTTCACGACTATAGGGCTTTTGCCATTCATCACTTAGTGCTACTTGTATGGTATGCGGGGAGTTTTTAAGTACATTGTCTGCCCTGTCAGCAAAGCCTATTTCTATCTCTTCAATTTCTTTCCTTATTTTAATCAATGCATCACAAAATCTGTCAAGCTCTGCTTTGGATTCACTTTCAGTCGGTTCTACCATCAATGTGCCAGGTACTGGAAATGAGACAGTCGGCGCATGAAACCCGTAGTCCATTAACCGTTTGGCTATATCCTCCACTTCAACGCCAAATTTCTTAAAATCTCGGCAATCCAAGATCATTTCATGGGCACACCTGTCATTCTTGCCTGTGTAAAGTATATTATAGTAATCCTTTAATCTTTCCATAATATAATTGGCGTTAAGAATAGCAATCTCCGTTGCTTTTTTCAAACCAATTGTTCCCATCATGGCAATGTACGCGTATGATATCGGAAGTATACTTGCACTGCCCCAGGGAGCAGCGGAGATGGAGGTAATAGCTTTTTCACTGCCCATATTTACTACCGGATTCCCTGGAAGAAATGGTTTAAGATGTGCTGCTACCCCAATAGGCCCTATCCCAGGACCTCCGCCTCCATGTGGAATGCAAAAGGTTTTGTGTAGGTTCAGGTGGCAAACATCGGCACCTATTATAGTGGGGCTGGTAAATCCAACTTGAGCATTCATATTGGCACCATCCATGTATACTTGCCCTCCATTGGTATGGATGATGTCACAAACCTCTTTTATACCCTCCTCAAATACTCCATGTGTTGAAGGATAGGTAATCATTAATGCAGCCAGGTTTTCACTATGTTCTGTGGCCTTAACTTTGAGGTCAACAATATCGATATTTCCATATTCATCACATTGTACAATAACCACCTTGGTTCCTGCCATCACTGCACTGGCCGGATTTGTTCCGTGAGCTGATGATGGGATCAGGGTCACGTTCCTATGGCCTTGTCCCTTGCTTTCGTGAAATGCCCTGATCACCATTAGACCTGCAAATTCACCCTGGGCCCCACTATTTGGTTGAAGGGAAATACCTGCAAATCCTGTTATTTCACACAACCAGCCTTCTAACTCTCTAAACATTTGTTGATATCCTTCGGTTTGATCAGTTGGTGCAAAGGGATGGATATTCCCAAACTCGGGCCAGCTTACCGGGATCATTTCGGTAGTGGCATTTAATTTCATGGTACATGATCCTAAGGAGATCATGGAATGAGCCAATGAGAGATCCTTGTTTTCCAGTTTTTTCAAATATCTAAGTAAATCGTGTTCTGAACGATAGGAGGAAAATACAGGGTGGGTCAGGAAATCTGATTTTCGTATCAGTGGATCCGGCCAACTGATATCAACATGGGAATCCAAGGATGGCATATCTTTCCCTAGCACCTCTCCAAAAATTGACAACATCTCTTCCACATCAGAAAATGCAGTAGTTTCATCTAATGAGATGCCAATCTTTCCATCGTCAAAATACCTAAAGTTAATTTCCTTTGATTCTGCCACTTCCAGAATCTTTTCATGAGACATTCCATCAGAGATCTGAATTTTTAGCGTATCAAAATAATTTTGGTTTAGCTGATCAATACCTATCCTTTTGAGTCCGTCATCAAGAACTTTTGTTAAACCATGGATTCGCGAAGCAATGGTAATCAACCCCTCTTTTCCATGATATACAGTATAAAACCCTGCCATTACAGCCAAAAGCACTTGAGCGGTACATATATTTGAAGTGGCTTTTTCCCTTCTAATGTGTTGTTCCCTGGTTTGCAGTGCCATGCGATAAGCTTTATTACCTTCTACATCCAGTGATACGCCGATTATTCTGCCAGGGATTTGTCTTTTATAGGATTCTT
This sequence comes from uncultured bacterium, assembly GCA_965372055.1. GTDB lineage: Bacteria > Bacteroidota > Bacteroidia > Cytophagales > Cyclobacteriaceae > CBDVAV01. The sequence goes on from CBDVAV010000204.1 coordinate 5,067, forward strand.
TGGTGGCGAAAAATGCAGCATGAGGTCCTCCATAGCCCATTGGTACACCGAACCGTTGAGAACTGCCAACAACTACGTCCGCACCCAATTCCCCTGGCGGGGTCAACAGAACCAAGCTCATAAGGTCGGTTCCCATGGCTACAAAAATTCCATTTCCCTTTGCCTTGGAAATTATTTCCCGGTAATCAATTACCTCTCCATTGTTATCAGGATATTGAATATACAGTCCATAAAACCCGGGGTCTTCTGGATTGAAATCTGACAAATCCCCTATCTCAACCCCAATCCCTATTGGAATTGCCCTGGTTTTGAGTATGTCAATGGTTTGTGGAAAGCTATTTATATCTACAAAGAACTTATTGGCAGACTTTTTTTCTCCTTTTCGAAAGCCAGCAAGCATTGTCATGGCTTCGGCGGCAGCAGTTCCTTCATCTAAAAGTGAGGCGTTTGCAATTTCCATCCCGGTGAGATCTATCACCATGGTTTGAAAATTGATGAGGGCTTCCAAGCGACCCTGGGCAATCTCGGCCTGATAGGGTGTGTAAGCCGTGTACCATCCGGGATTTTCCAATACATTTCTCAAAATCACAGGTGGAACAATACAATTATAATAGCCCATACCTAAATAAGAATTGAATATTTTGTTGCGAATGGCAAGGCTTTTAAAATCCTTCAGGAATTGAAATTCACTTTTTGGTTTTGGAAGATTGAGTTCTCTTTCCAGCCTTATAGACCGCGGAATTGTTTGGTCAATTAATTCCTCGATTGTTGCAGTATTTACCTTTTCAAGCATTTCATTAATCTGACCTTGGTCCGGGCCATTATGCCTATCCAAAAACTCCTCGCTTTTATTTATGTCCAGGGTCATAATATGAATGATTTTTAATTGATTATCCAAAAATTCAGGGAGTACAAATGTATGATTTATTTGCAAGAAAATCGTCTCTGGACATGCTAATAGTGCTATTCTTACAATTAGAATTGATTGATAACAATATAGTTTTTATCAATCCTGAATTGACAGGGAGTGTACTGATTATTTTATCTATCTTTAGAGATCAATACAACAAATATGAAGAAAAACATAATGCTATTTGCTTCAATATTGTCATGTTACATGGCAATATCACAGAATGAAGACGCCTTAAAATATGCCGCAACTATTACAAACGAAGATGCCTATGACAAACTTTCCATAATAGCATCTGATGCAATGGAAGGCAGGGAAACCGGACAAAGAGGCCAGAAAATGGCTGCAGCATTTATAGAATATCACTTTAAACAGTTGGGACTATTACCTCCGGTAAAAACAGGTGCAGGAATGAGTTATCGACAAATTGTACCTCTTTCAAAATCATCTCCAGGTGAAATTTATATGAAATTCGGCGATCAGAAATTAGTGAATTTTGAAGACATGGTTTATAGGGGAAGTGTAAATCAGTCAGTTGAAATAACCGCTGATATCGTTTTTGGAGGGAATGGTGCTGAGTCTGATTATGGATCAATTGATGTTAGGGAAAAGGCAGTATTAATATTTTCAGGATCAAGCCTCTCGGATTGGAGATCAAAAAGAGACCTTGCAGCAAAGAATGGAGCAAATTTAGTTGTAATGGTAACTGTTGCTGATGATGAGGCCTTCAATAAAATGATTACCAGGTACCGGAGATTTTTATCCTCGGCTAGAATGGAACTTGAAAAGACAAGTGAAAATCAGCAGAATATTGGAGTTTTTTATGTTTCACCTTCCCAAGCTGCACAGATTTTTAGCACTGCCCCTGATAAACTTGTCCGTGCAATAAATGATCAAAATTCAGGTAAAATCAAGGCCCTGAAAAAAATCAAACCAGGAAAAATTACTTACAAAACTGAAATGATCAAAGAGAATATCAACTCAGAGAATATCCTTGGATACCTGGAAGGTACAGACAAGAAAGATGAATTGATCATAATTACAGCACACTATGACCACATCGGCAAAAATGGTGAAGCTATTAATAATGGAGCAGATGATGATGGCTCCGGAACCACTACAGTACTTGAGTTAGCAGAGGCTTTTGTGCAAGCTAAAAATGAAGGGAAAGGCCCAAGAAGGAGCATTTTGTTCATGACAGTAACAGGGGAAGAAAAAGGTTTGTTGGGATCTGAATACTACACAGATAACCCCGTTTTCCCTCTGGAAAACACAGTAGTGGACCTCAATGTTGATATGATTGGCAGAGTAGATCCAAAGCATGAAGAAAATCCGAATTACATTTACCTGGTAGGATCCAATCGACTGTCCACGGAACTTCATGAAATCAGCGAAAAAGTCAATGAAACATTTACTCAATTTGAACTGGATTATGAGTTCAACGATGAAAGCCATCCTGATAGATTTTATTATAGGTCCGATCATTGGAATTTTGCCAAGAACAATGTTCCGATAATATTCTACTTCAACGGGACTCATGAAGATTATCATCGTGCATCAGACACGGTTGATAAAATAAATTTTGACCTCTTGGTGAAAAGGGGGAAACTGGTATTCCATACTGCCTGGGTAGTTGCAAACCGAGAGGAGAGACTGGTAGTCGATGTAATTCAGGGCACTAAGCTGGATTCTAAAGATTAGCCTAATTAGTGTCTGTCTATAAATTCAATTTCGATTGATTTTCAATGACTTTTACC
>CBDVAV010000205.1:0-7703 GCA_965372055.1 uncultured bacterium
TTGGCAGATTTTTCATTGAAAATATCTGAGGTCAATTGATTATAGGTTAAATAGCTGTCATAGGCTTGCTTATAATCTTTAGTGGTTGCATAAATTTTTGATAAGATTAAAACAGATTCCTGTATGATAAATTTTGCCTCAATTTTCTCTGCGATTATTTGGGCTTTTAGGGCATTCGATTTTGCTTTGTCATATTTGTTTTGCAATAAATTAACGCGTGCCAATCGTAATAAGCTTTGGGCCATGCTTAGCTGATTGCCCATTTCCCTAGACAGTTCAATATCTTCTCCCAAATAATATTCAGCCTCTGCAAAATCACCCGCGTCTTTTAATGATTCAGCCAGGTACTCAAGTAAGCCCGACACCCAAATCTTTGAACTGTACTTCTTAACCAAAACCAATGCCTTTGATAGGTAATCAATGCTTTTTTGATAATCACCCAGTTTGCCATATGTTCTTCCTAGATCTTCAAGACATTTTGCCATTAAAATAAACCTTGTGGAGTTTTTCAATATATCATATTGTTGATAATATATTTCCAGGGCCTTGTCAAATCTATTTTGATAAACATGGAGGTCTCCAATATCTTTGATGGTATTAACAATATTTATTGTGTCTTTTTCCTGAAGATATTTTTTAAGTTGTTCATTGTGGAAGTCCAGTGCTTTATCGTTAAAGTATTTATTTTTATGCAGTGGGCCAACATTGAAAACCGGGCTGCTTTGTTGATCTCTTAAACTTGTAGCACTTTCATTAAGCTTAAGAGCCCTTAACAAAAGGTTAAATGAAATTTCAAGGTTGCCTGTTTTGTCGTATACCAGTCCAAGGTTATTGGTTACCCTCGCAAGATTAATTGTGTCTCCCAATTCTGTATATTGCTCTACCGAGTTACCAATAAATTCTATGGCTTTATCATATAAAGATTGGTAATAATAAACCAGCCCGATCCGGTTGAGTGCCTCAGCTTCTTTAGATTGGTGGTTGTTTTTCTTAAAATATTCAAGGGCAGGAAACAACCGGGAGAAAGCACTGTCGTAATAACCTTGTGCCCAATAAGCAGTTCCATCATTGTACATTGCTACCGTAACCCCATCAAAATAATCAATTTTATTACCTAATTCAATGGCTAATTCTGCATAACTATTGGCCAATGGGCCATTGAGCCATAACATCTGTTTAGATATTTCATTTAAGACATCTACTCTGGTACGTCCTTCGGGCAGCGAAGGCAGTAGAAGTACTAAACTGTCAATTTTAGCTCCATAACTTCTTTGTCCCGGATTTTGTATATCCTGACTAAAAATGGAATGTCCTGAATTGCCCCATGCAATGGAATTGACCAAAAGACATAAAGTGATGAAAGTGAAAAATCTTCTAATTGGCATTTTCATAACAGCAATTATTATAATATTATCGTAATCCACAACTGAAAAAGATATTCTTTTTAGCCTACAAAACAAATGTGCGTTTAATATTGACTTCTCATCCATTATGTAGAAATTGATTTTTTGATGAATTATGTTTGTTGAATTTACCCCTATTATAATCCTTATCTTACATCTGACTTTTATTTATGCATTACTATAAAATGTGGCTCGTTTGTTGTATTAATTTTACAATAAAAGAATTGTGAAGTTGAAAATATTTAATCTAATTATTAACATTTTCAGAGGGAAGAAATCGGTCGCTAGAAGTGAAAATGAGTTAAGTCTAATTCTTTTTGTTGATAAAAAAGGTGAGCTGGCACAAGAGGTTTTTACCAAAAAAGGAAGTAGTTACATAGTCAGCCATAAAAAGATCAATAAAATCAAAGACCCATTCGAAAGCTGGAGAAGTTTCGAATTCAAGTAGCTAAAACATACCATCACAACAGATTGTTTTTATTCCAAAAGTACTCTGGTATACCTATGCCTAATTATTGGTAATTGAAAACACTAGGTCAATTTGGCCTTGAAACTGACGTTATTTGCGAGAAATTTATATAATGTAAATCACATTATGTTGTGATAAACATCAGTGCGTGGCATTGTAAACTATCCTACATTTATTCCTTGAGATAGCCTATCCTGCTTAACCCTCTCGAAAGTTATAATTTTTTGGATTTTAAAAATAAGGAATTATGAAAATCATAGGAAGCAAATTACTCGCGGTAGTTATTATATTGTTCACTGGAATAATATATGCTTACAATCTGCCACAAGATCAAGACAAACCTGAACCATGGGATATCCCAGATAAATATACATCGATGGAGAATCCTTATGCAAATGATGCAAGTCTTGAAAAAATTGGCAAAATGCTTTATGCAAAACATTGCAAATCTTGTCATGGTGCCGATGGAATTGGTGATGGTTCCAAAGCTGCCGAATTGGAAACTTATCCAGGTGATTTTACTTCAGATGAATTCAAAGATCAAAAAGATGGGGTTAAATATTATAAGTCTTTTATTGGAAGGAGTGAGATGCCAAATTTTGAGAAGAAAATTACAGATGATGAAGATCGTTGGGCCTTGATTAATTACGTTAAGACCCTGGATTAGAGCAATATAACAATAATTGTAATCAGTTTTTACAGATCAATAAATTATTGTTAACATCAGTTTTTTCTTTGGAGATCATAATCATGTTATATACGATCCACCCAAAGTGGACCCATACGCCCAACATCATTATCACAAAGGTAATAATCATCCACAATGGGGCATTGGGGGTCCATAATGTACGTGGAAACTCACCGTTGCCTGATGGAGTTGGTAATCCCCAGTTTAAAGTTTCAGATACTTTTACGTTGCCAAATTCATCGTGGTCCTCTATAAGGACACTGATAATTACTTGCCCATTGGATCCCTTTCCGGGCAAGTCAAGGGGAAATTCAGTAATTATTTTTCCATCTTCGTCGGTGTCGGCAAATTCATCTCCAATAGTAAGAGGGTGAAATAACCTATCTACCTGGAATTTCACTCCTACATCTTTTAGCTTTATCTCCGTCCCAACACTAGGTTTTTTAATTACTGTTGCCTGAATGAGCTTCAGTGTATCCTGATCAATATAATCTACTTTTAAAAATACATCTGTTATGGCCAACTCTCTTTTGGCATCTCTATAATTTCGGTCATCTTTTAAAACGGCAATAAAATTATACACATTCAAAGTGTCTATTGCTTGGTAAAATCTACCTTGTAGGGGTAACATACCATTTCCGTCTTCATCAGTAGCAACATTTCCCAACATGTCCAGGTCACTTTGTTTTTCAAGAAAAAAAATAATTTTCACGCCATCTACGGGCACGTATCTTCTATCTTCCCTCCTAGCTACATAAATTGTTAAATATCGTTCTTCAGTTGAATTCTTAAAGTATTCAAGGCGTAACCTTACTCTAACCTTTTGATTCTGTTTAGCGATTGTTCCCTCTAATGATGATATTAATAGAACTAGGCCAACCAATAAATATTTTAAGGAAGCCTTTTTAATAAATAAACTGATGATATTTTTCATAATTTACCCATTGCTTGTTGCAAATCGTTTTCAACATATCTTCCTCTATTCCCTTTAGGGACTGCTTTTTTATCTGACGGCCCTACATTCGTTTCTTTAGCTTCTGCATTTTCCCATACGGGTACAATAGTGACAAATTTGGAAGCTAATGTAAATAGAAGTGCCAGTGTTGCAACTCCTGCAAACGTAAGTGCCCATTCCACCCAAGTAGCTGAATACTTAATATATTCCGGTCTCAATTCTTGCATGGGTAATAGTGTGGTTTCCAAAGTTGGCACTACAATCAAGTATCGTTTAACCCACATTGCAAACACAATAATCACTGCCATTGCTGCAATGCTATTCGCTGAACGGAACCAAGGGATACCAATAACAATTACAGGGAGTAGGATGCCGGCAAAATTGGCAAAATAAAACCAATAACCATATTGGTCTAAATCAAACAATTTCTTTAATAACATGGCATTCCAGGTTTCTGAAGTATACCAATCGGTAAAATGTTCTGAGAAAGTAAAATAACCGTAACCAGCAGCAAATGCTATCAGCATAAACCCAAGGTAGATGAAATGTTGGTCTGTAATATATTTTTCAAGGTTATAAACCTTTCGATATATCCACATCACGATTATTATCACCCCGGTGCCTGAATAAATTGCCGCCATTACAAAATATGGCCCGAATATGGAGCTATGCCATCCGGGCCTTAATGTCATTCCAAAAATCCAGGACACAATTGATGCAATTATTATTACAATGGGTATTAATATGAAAGAAATAATGTCTAGTGAGAAATCTAGTTTCTTTGATTGCATTGGGGTATGCTGGTAACCGAGTGATAGCATTTTATATAATTTTTGCCGCCAGGCACTGACTTTTAGCTTATAATCTCTATATAGGGCAAAGTCTCTAATTAAAGCCAGGTATAAAAAGATAATACCACCCACGATAAATGTAGAAATGGCCAGAACGTCCCAGATTATTGGAGATTGTAGTCGAGGGTAAAGGAATATATGATCCAGGCGATCCATTCTCCCAATACAAAAAAGGATAAAGCTAGGGCCAATTATCATGGCAATAATGGTAAGAAGTTCCGGGATTCTCATGATTGGTGTTCTCCATTCCACCCTGAGCAAACGGAGAAGAGCGGATATTACAGCTCCGGCATAGCCAATCCCCAAGAAAAATATGAAATTGGCAATATATATTCCCCATATGGCATTATCCCTCATTCCGGTTACAATATGGCCTTCAGTGATTTGAACATAAAGTGCATAGCCTCCATAGAGTATTACAGCAATTAAAAAGCCAACCCATAATTTCCATTTCCAAGTGGTTACTTCCAATTGTGGGGCAAATTCATTTAGGATATTATATCTTCTTTGTGCAACATCCATGATTATAAATTTTCTCCATCTAACATTTCTTTATATTTCAGCATTTCTTCTGCTGATATTTTTTCAAAACCCCTTTCAACTGGAAACATCCTATCAGTAGGTGGCAGATAATATACCCGTGGCTTTGTCCCCAATTCCTCTGCATAGCGGTATCCGGCCTTATCCCTTATTAGTTCCTTGAACCTAAGTGTTTCATCGCCATTGGTTACAGTGTCTTCATTTTCATCTCCAAAATAAAAAACACCATTGGGACAGGAGGTGGCGCAGTCCGGCAGTTTCCCCATCCGTATCATGTCAGGGCAGAAATCACACTTTTCAACTGTTCCACTTATACTTGGAACACTGGTTTCGGGGGTACTCTCCATCTCACTGATTTCTTTCGGTAAATCTGGATGGCCCCAGTTGAAAACCCTTGTAGAATAAGGGCATGCAGCCATACAAAATTTGCATCCGATACATCTTTCAGTATCAATTAAAACAAGTCCATCAGTTCGCTTAAATGTGGCATTGACCGGGCATACTTTAACACAAGGTGGGTTATCACAATGAAAGCAACATTTTGGAAACCAATAGGGAGAAGAAAACTCACTGTCTTTCATTAACCTGACTTTTAGCCATTCCTTATCAGGAGACAGGTGGTGCATTTTTTGACAGGCTATCACACATTTTAATGCATTTCGACATTTGGCCAAATCAATCACCATTACGAATTTTCTACCAGGGATACCTTCCCTGTAGTTATTCGTTTGTTTGGCCAATTCTTCAGCCTTGGAATGAGTTTGCAGTTTAAGGTAGGTTTTATCTACCTCTACCAACTCACCATCTGGAGATAACAACTTTACTTTATCTCCACTTTCGGTAACTTTTTCTTTATTGGAAAGGATAGCAGTTGTACCAGCCAATGTGGTGACTCCTGCAGCCAATCCTTTTTTCAAGAAGTCTCTTCGCTTTTCTTGTTTCATAATGTTTATATGTAAAAGATTGATTGGAGATCATAAAGCAAAGGTGTTAGCCTTGTATGTCGTACTATATATGTTAGGGAAATGAATTGAGTTGATGATAATTTGCTCACCCTTCTTGGCATCTAAAAAAGGAATCCCTGCTGTTGAATTACATACAGGCATCTGTTTGCTTTTCCCGCTTTGTTTGATGAAAGTCAGTAGGTTTAAAACTAAAATTATTGTTAAATAGACCTCCATTCTCCTTAATTGATTTCAATCAATCTTAAGGACGATATTAATCAGTAAAGTAAAATCATACTAGGATTAATGTCATTACAATTAGATGATATTAATCCTAGTCAACAATTGATTAAATGATGTCAGTGAACGATGAAACGGTATTGAAATGCTTCTTAAATTGATCGAATTAAATTAATCTCAAATGTGTAAGACAGACCACTATTTTTATTCTGCAAAAGTCCTTAGGTAATGAACAATTAGCCATCTGTCTTCATCGTCCGGAATTTTCTTTTTGAATGTCGGCATGTCGTCCCGACCTTCAGTGGTTTTATAGAAAAGTTCACCATCGGTTTGTGCCTGAAATTCTTCAGCGGAAAAATCACCGGCAGGGGTGTCAAGTTCTTCAGCTTTAGTGCCATCACCCAAACCCTCTTTACCGTGACACGATTTGCAATGTTTTGAGTAAAGTTCTTTTGCAATGGCCAATCCTTCTTCATCTGCCACTGATTCATTCTCCATATTTTTAGCTGAATCAGGTACTTTCCAGGGATTATCCTGGACTGGTACAAATGATACAAATATTACAGTACTAATAAATACCATAAGGGCGGAGATCAATTTAAATCCGTTGCTTTTCTTTATAGTTGTCATAATATTAACTTTTGGATTAGTAAATGTATTTAAATATATATTGCAGATATCTGACAAAAATCAAATCGGAAAACCTGATTGTTGTCATAAAATTTGTTGAAAAGTTTCTTTATTTAAAATCATGGTAAAATCATTATACTCTGCTGATTTTATATATTTTATAAACGATATAGAACATAGTTCCCCAGGTAGCGGCAATTAACGTGTTAATCAAAATCAATAGCAGAACAGGCGCATTTGCCCCGGCTGCCCATAATGACCTTTTAACCGATTGATCATCAAAAACAATTGGAATACCCCATTCGATTGATTCATTATTTTCGATGTTGCCATAATGGTCATTGTCTTCTATTTTCAACATCAGGTTAACTTTGCCAGATTCATCACCCGGTAAGTCATCTGGAAACTCAAAAACCAATGTTCCATCTTCATTAGTTGTGGAATTTTCACCTTTTATCGGTAACCAGCTTAACGGTCTTTCAACCAACAGATTTACTTTCACATTTTCCTTGGGGATTTTAGTGTCTGAGCTATCTGTTTCAAAGACAATTGCCTGTACCCATTTTAACGAGTCCTGATCGATGAAACCAAACTCCAGGCTCACTTTCCTAATCTCCAGTTCATCTTCTTTATCATGGTAATCCAGATTATTGCTCAAACTGGCTATAAAATTTATTTCAGTTAAAGTATCAATTGCCAGGAAATACTGATCGGGTAGTGTCAGGAGGGCTATCCCATCATCGTTAGTGGTAATGCTGCCAAGTTTCCCAGACTCTGAATTATCCATTAGGAAAAAATCTATGGAAACATCAATTACAGGCCTGTACTTTCTGTCTATCCTGGTTAATACTTTTGCTGTTAAATATTCACTTTGTGCAGTTTTAAAGTATTCAAGCCTTAACCTTACCTTGGCTTTCTGTTGAGCAAAAGTACTTATTGATAGAATGGTCAAGAGTACGAGGCAATTTAATACTTTCATATTG
>CBDVAV010000206.1:0-7702 GCA_965372055.1 uncultured bacterium
TACTCCCGATAAAAGTCAACAAGAAAAATATAAAGCCCTCAACTCTTGTATCTCTTCGCTAAGTGAAAGTAATAAGTCTATTATCATTCTTTATCTTGAAGAGTTGGCCTATAAAGATATAGCGGTAATTACTGGTTTAACAGAAAATCATATCGCTGTGAAAATGAAAAGAATAAAAAAAATACTAATGGATTGCGTACCCAATAAATTATAATATTATGTGGAATAATGAGCAAAAAGAAGTTTGGCAAGAAATAAAAGATATTTGGAAAAATCAGCCACAATCAGAAAAAATAAATATTCAGGTATCAAACCTAATAAGTGAATTTAAAAGTAAGATAAGTCAATTCGAAAAAGATTCCATTAATAGGGATATAGCACGAATCACGGCCTCGGTGAGTCAATTTGAAAAAGACTCCATCACAAGGGATATCAATATTATTACTGGATTGATAAAGAAGTTGATTGGCAAATTCAGAAAGAAAGAATAGTACCGCAATGTACTCAGATCAGTGAGCATGATTTTAAACTTTCGATTTATTATGTACTCAAATCAAGATAACAAAGCCCATTAAAATCCAAATGAATGGAGTTATATCATCCTCTTTTATGATGGGGCCTGCCCATCTGTTTACTTTTAACCCTTCAACATTTCGGTATTCAACAGCGATATTCGATCCGGTAACGGTTGTATCATTTACATTTTTCACCTTGAACTTTAAAACCCTTTTATCGTTGGTACGCAATGTGATTTTATCATCTGGGCGTATGTAGTCTTTTAGTGAGTTGTTCTGATAAACTGCCAAGACTTCGTATTGACTTACATTAGCCCTTCTGGCATATTCTTGATAAGATGTTTTAGTTGACAGATGAAATCTTTCAGTGCAACTGCACAGCAAGATCACCAATATTGCTGTCGTTGATTTTCTAAATAAAGAATTAAAGGCATTCCTTAAATATAGTCGGGATAATAAATGTTTGATTCTCATCTTTCATTGATTTTAAATTCATATCAATGTTAGGCTCAATTTCAAGTCCATCATAATTGAATATTAGTACGCCGTCATTAGGATTAGTAAATCATGCAAACGGGAAGATGCATTTCGATTGAAAGAGGTATATCCACTGCAAATTCTGCAAGTAGTTTGCACTAATATTCAAATAATCAAGATATCTATCTCCGCAGCAATCGTACAAGTCACCTGAAATTACATGCCTCTGCCTTCCATTTTGTTCGTAACTCCAGGTAAAAATCCAAGGCCAATTCCCGGGTAGTCGAATTATCCCATAAATTTACTTTTGGGAGATATGAATCCAGGGTCTGATCATACCATTCCCACATTTCATCGGAACGGTTTTGAAATCCCATTAGTGACAAAATTACTTTCCCCAGATCAATGCAGAAAAGTGAAGAGTCGAATCCTATCTTATCCAGTTCATTGATAAACTTCGTGCCCTGCAATTCCTTTTTGATTAGGAACAAGATCAAATCCTGGTTTGACGACAATTTGAACATTGGCAGGCTCTCGGCTTCGATCTGGGTTTTCATACTGAGATTTATTAAATATTATTTCTCAAATGTACAAGCAGTAGTTGTATAATACAAGTGGTAGTTGTATTTCTTTATAAAAATATTCATTGAAACCATGTGAGGCCATATAAATTCATCAAATTAGAGGTGTGCACAAACGAATAAGGTGAATATAAATAGGATAAAAGAGGTATTGCATGAAAAAAATAAAACCCAAGCTTGGCTAGCAAGACAAGTTGGGAAATCCAAGAATACCATAAACAGTTTTTGTAACAATTATTCCCAACCAAATGTAAAATTGCTTCACCAGATTGCTTTACTCCTGGATGTTGAAATTAAAGATCTATTGAATTCAACAAAAGAACAGTAAAGAATATCAAACTATAATCTTCTGAGTTTTACTGATCTTGCCATTTAGCTAGATTTTGAATTCACGTCACTAATTACAGTGCCAGCCAACCTCCAACCAAAAAAGTTTGCTATTAAAAAACAGGGCAATAGAGTAAGTATAAATACTCTTTTATGCATTTGCCGCAGTTTATATAGGTATTTGTATTACCCTAGAAAAAATGTATTCTTAAATATTACTTAACTTAAGAGCAAACAGGAATTAACCATAAGATAAATAACCGGCACTTAGTCAGTTTACACAGTTATTGTAGGGTAAACAATAATTGAGATACACTAAAGAAAGAATATTTATGTAGAATAATAAACCAACTAATATGAAAATCAAATACATGATTCGCACAACGAAGATCTGCCTTGCAGTCTCCGTTATAGGTCTTATAGGCATCCTGTCAGGGTGCGGAAATCCATCTGTCACAAGTTCAACACTCAGTGGTCCTCCTGGATCAATAGTAGAAGTCACCGGTGATGTATTATTTGCTAGAATAGTATGGGATGTGGCCACGCCCTCCGAAACAATCCTGCCATCTGGCTTTTTAGGTGCCAATTTTTTCACGGTTCCTGACGGAGCAGCACTCGGAAACCACAAGTTTGTTATTGAAAGAAGCGGCAATCAAACGGCTGAAATAGACTTTAATGTTACAGCCGCTGTGCCCGTTACAGCACCAAGGATTGACTATGTCACCATGTACAGCACCAACTTCTCTGGTGGTACACTCAACACATTGCTAATGGTACAAGGTGCAAACATTGATGTTGGCGCCGAAGTATTTATTGATGGCACCAGCGTATCAGGCATACCTTATAAAGTAATGAGAAATAACATGCTCGGTATTGCTCCCAATACTTTAGGCTTTCCAATTTATCACTATCTGGCCATTCTTGTTCCTTCAGGAAATGTAACAGCCGGAGGCACCATTTCCTTACAGGTTAGAAATCTTGATAACCGGAATAGTAATACTTTTGATTTTGAGCTCCCTGCAAATCAAGCCAGTCTGGACAGTGATGGAGACAACATACCTGATGACCTAGAGCTGGTCGGATATGACGCAGACGGAGATGGTACTATCGATGTAGATTTACCAGCTTTGGGTGCAGACCCTTATCGCAGGGATTTGTTCCTGGAGTGTGATATAATGAGCGGACTAACAAATCCGCCAGTAGCCGGAGTATTTACCTCTTTTCAAAATTCTTTCGCCAATGCACCAATAATCAATATTGGAGACAAACCTGATGGCATCAATCTTGTAATTGACCAGTCCGGAACAGTGCCTTTTAGTAGTACCATCGATTTGACTGGAGCAGACGACCCAGCTATCGGATTCACCAATTTCTACACTTTAAAAAATACTAACTTCAACGATGCCGTCAGAGGCCGAATTTATCACTACGCAATCTGGGCAGATGCACGACCAAACGGCTCCAGTGGTATAAGTGATGTTCTGGTTAATGCAACTGGAACAGATTTCTCAGGCCCTGGAGATGACCTGATTGTTAGCTTTGACAACTTTAATGCAAGTTTCCAAACTGTAAAATCAGGAGCAGAAACCATCATGCACGAATTTGGTCACAACCTTATCCAGAGACATGGTGGTGCCAATCACTTTACTACAAATCCGACTTACAATAGTGTTATGAGCTACAGCTGGCAATTGCGATCTGGACGTAACAATGCAACAAGACTAAGCAGGCCAGTGTGTGCTCCCTTCTACTACGGACAAAATGGAGCGGCTGAAACCGCAGCTGGGGGCTTGTTTGCTCCAGTTGGTAATATCGTTGATTATTCTGATGGACAGGGAATAAACCTTGTGGAAAATAGCCTCAATGAAAATATCGGAGTTTGTAATAATCTTGTAGTGGACTGGAATAACGATGGGGACTCAAATGACAACTCGGCTACTAGAGACATTAACTCAAATGGCTCAACAGCACAAACCTGGACAGACTATTGCAATTGGTGTAACCTTGATTATAGAGGGGCTGAATTGAATGGGACAAACTAAAAATTGAACACATTTAAAAAAAGATCATGAAAACCAATAATATAATATTACTCATCGTTTTGGCATTTGCTGTTATCGCTTGCGAACCATCAAAAGAAGTGAATAACAAAAAAGTGGCTGAGTCATTATCAAGTGAAAAAGCCAGAAAATACTGGGAGGAAGTAGGAACAAAAGAAACCGTGTCTGCCCTCAACGATTTAATTAGTACAACAAAAACCCTGGTAAGTCAGAGAAAGAAGGAAGTTTCTTCAAAAGAAGATTCGAGGCCACAAGCTCAGACGCCTGTATTCAATAAAAATCAAATAGCAGGTGTCGAGGTTAGGTCTTCAACCGATATTAGTACTTATCAAGGTATTTTTGAAGTACAAAACATTGACAGTAACCTTTTAAGAGGCAAAATTGAAGGTGATGTGGACTTTAACATATATTACAAACTGCCAAAAAATAACTTAACCAACTTTATTAAGGCCAAGTTACAGTTAACACTGTTTTATGAGACCAAAATTGTGTCGGGCAGCAATAACCAGGTTATATTGCTTATGGAAAAGAAAAACCCGCTCCTGATTTCAATCGAAGAGGGGTCTAATGAACCTTTCCAGAAAGAATATGCCTTTTCAAATCTGTCTGTAAAACAAATCATTAGTGAGAAAAGAGAATCCAGCACGGTAGAAGTAACGTTTTATGATCAGAAATTCATTATAACGCCCGGCCAAAATGTAGTTAGAAAAGTACCTAATGGTGAAGTCGAATTCTTTCTGAAAACATCATACGCTAAGCCAAAATCTGTTATGGAAGAAGGGCTGAACTACTATGTCAGACTTTACGCCTATGTGTTATAGATTTACGGAAGTTTTAATATTGGTGAAATGAATTCTGATTGAAAAATGAACTACACCGAGGCAGAGCCGTCGGGGTATCAGAACAAACGTAGTTGGTGATTATAAACATCCGCTGGCACAAGGGTTCTAGCCTGGGATTTGGGAATACGAGGCTTGTGCCTTATTTAAACTGCACACAGTATAAACAAAAAAGTCACCCAGATTAAACCGGATGACTTTCTTGCTATAGTAAGTGCCAAATATTACTCCTGGCCGTACTTTGTCTTGAACTTTTGGTAAAGCTGCTGTTGCATGCCATCCAATTGTACCTCTTTACCAGAGATAAAGGCATGTGTCAATATATTGGTACGCATATCCAAAGCATCGCCCACGGAAACAAATAACGTGGCATCTTTGCCTGCTTCCAAAGTTCCCACCCTGGAGTCAATGCCCAATATTTTGGCAGTATTGGAAGTAATCAACTTCAGAGCTTCTTCCTTTTCTAACCCGTAGGCCACGGCAGTACCGGCCACAAACCCCAGGTTTCTTGCATTGGTAGCACCACCATACCCCAGGCAAATCTGAATGCCTTCCTGGGTTAACAAGTAAGGCAGTTTATACGGATAGTCCACGTTCTCCCCTGCCCTTGAGGGCGTCCTGTGAACATCAGCCAATACTATTGGAATATTGTTCCCTTTGATAAAATCCTTTACCAGCATGGCATCCCGGGCACCGACCAATACAATCCGCTGCACCCCGTGCCGCTTGGCAAAGTTTACGCTTTCAATGATCGACTTTGCATTGTTGGTATGGATATGCAATGCTTTTGAGCCAGTAAACAGCCCCAACATCGCTTCAAGCTTGAGGTTGGTGGCTTCTTTGCTGGCCAAACCACTATATGATTTAGCTTCGTCAAAGAGTTTTTCCAGCTTATCAACCGTTGGCTTATAATTATCGTTGGTCACCCTGGTAACCGTGAAGGTGGAGAAATCGAAATTTCTTCTCATCCTCCCGGGCCAGTTCAAATGCATGGCATCATCAATGGTATGGGCCGCATCTTCCCAGTTCCATCCATCAAGTTCCATAATGGAAGAAGTCCCGGTAATGGTTCCACCCGCAGGGGTAACCTGTGCCAGCAATACGCCATTAAACCTCAATGTCGGTATCAATTCCGAATCAGTATTGTAGGAGATAAGCGTCCTTACATTGGGCTTGATATCCCCTTGCTCAACATTGTCCCGCATATGCCTGATGGCTCCAACTTCTACCAATCCGAGGTTTGTATTGGGCAAAATAAAACCGGGATAAACATGTTTCCCGTTGATATCGCGCACATCATATTGGGTTTCATCAACCCTGGTATTGGTGGCGTCACCAACAATGGTGAGTTTCCCATTATCAAAAGCAATAACCGAATTCTGTATTACCGTTCCATTTCCCAAATGGGCTACGCCACCTTTCAGCAAGATAGCCTTGCTTTGAGGATTGGCTGGAACTACTGAGGTTTGGCCGAAGGCATTAAATGCCATCAGCAGACAAACTAATATATATATTCTATTGATTTTCATGATTGTTCAGTTTTAATATTAATGATCACCTTGATAAAATTCCTCGAATCCGAAGATACCTTCGCAATCAAAGTCCATTTCCACTCTTGGTGTGGCCTTTTGGGTAGCTTTTCCGGATTTTTTATCACCTTTCATCTTCTGGATCAAGCGGGCTCTTTCGGTCTTGATGTATTCCCTGATTTCAAGGTCTCTGTCCATTGAATAGTAAACAGTGCCATCAATAATGGTTTCCTGGGCCCTGGCATAGATTGATAATGGGTTATCAGTCCAAAGTACTACATCCCCATCTTTGCCAACTTTTATACTGCCCATTCGATCATCAAGATGGAGAAGTTTGGCAGGATTAAGGGTGACCATCTTAAACGCGTCTTCTTCTGAAAGTCCACCGTACTTTATTGACTTGGCTGCTTCCTGGTTCAACCTCCTGATCATTTCACCACTGTCGGAATTTACCGCGGTCACTACCCCTTGATTGTTCATTAAGGCCTGGCCATAGGGGATGGCATACCTAACTTCCCACTTATATCCCCACCAGTCGGAAAATACCCCTGCTCCTACTCCATGCTTGGCCATTTTATCGGCAACTTTATAACCCTCGAGAATGTGGGTAAAAGTATTGATTCTAAAGTCGAATTTTTCAGCAACTTTCATCAGCATGTTGATCTCTGACTGCACGTAAGAGTGACAGGAGATAAACCGCTTTTTGTTGAGGATCTCCACCATGGCTTCCATGGCCAGGTCTTTCCTGGGCTTTTGGGCCCCTGCTTTGGCTTTGGATGAAAGGGAGTTGTAAGCCTTCCATTCCTTCTCATAATCCCGGGCAGCGGTAAACACGTCCACGTACACCTGTTCCACTCCCATCCTGGTTCGCGGAAAGCGAATGGAATTGTTGCTCCTGGACCGCTTCACGTTTTCACCCAGGGCAAACTTTATAAAGCCATCTGCACCTTTGATTTTCATTTCCTCGGGTGAGGCTCCCCACCTGAACTTAAGCAGTGCGGATTGCCCCCCGATTGGATTGGCAGAGCCGTGCAAAATTTGTGCTGCAGTTACTCCCCCGGCCAAAGCACGGTAAACACCTATGTGCTCTGAATTGACAACATCCCCAATCCTCACCATCCCGGAATTAACCGCCACATCATTAATGCCTTCACCTGCCAGGTGTGAGTGCTCATCAATAATCCCCGAAGTCAGGTGTTTCCCTGTTCCGTCGATTACCCTTGCCCCACTGGCAGAAAGGTTTTGGCCAATCTTGGCAATTTTGCCATTTTGGATCAGCACATCGGTATTTTGAACTATACCTTCAGCTTCGTTGGTCCACACTGTTGCATTTTTAATCAACAAGGTTTCCTGCTGGGGCCTGGATTCGCTTCC
>CBDVAV010000207.1:0-7698 GCA_965372055.1 uncultured bacterium
ATTAATCCACTTTGTGTTAAACTAAATGTAAGGGGAGCATAAATTGGTTGATCAACTGTAAAATCCGGATCAAGGCCGCCACCATCATATACCGACCTTCCTCCTCTTGTTTTAAACTCTCCAATTAAAGAGTCTGGAATATGTCCGACGCTTCCATCATCATTCCTGGCACTATAATCTATTGCCTGAATACATCTGCCACTGGGAATATAGTATTTGGCAGTAGTGATTTTTAATTGAGAATTATAGCTTAATGGCCGGGTTGCCTGTACCAATCCTTTTCCAAATGTCTTACGGCCAATCAAAACTGCCCTATCATAATCTTGTAGAACACCAGAAACAATCTCAGATGCTGAAGCACTGCCACGATCAGTAAGAACAGCCATCGGGATATTTATATCAAGAGGGTCATTAAGTGCTTTATAGGTTTTATTCCATTCGTCAATCTTTCCCTTGGTGCTTACTACATCCATCCCCTTTGGGATGAAAATATTTGATACGTTTACTGCTTCGGTAAGTAATCCTCCAGGATTGCCGCGAAGGTCCAGGATTATCTTATCAGCTCCTTTTTCTTTCAATTCTTCAAGTGCAACCTTAACTTCTTTTCCCGCTCCTGTGGTAAAGTCCGACAGTTTGATATAACCAATGTTATCAGAAATAATCCCCTTATATGAAACATTATCGATGGTGATTTTTTGCCTTTTAATGTTAAATTCAATTGGTTGGTCAACTCCAAACCTGAGGATTTTAATATTAACTTGAGTGCTGGCCCGTCCTTTTAGTAATTTGCCGATTTCAGCAGATCCTTTATTTTCAACATTATCGCCATCAATTGCAATTATTTTGTCGCCAATTTTCAACCCAACTTTATACGCAGGAAAACCTACATGGGGCATTGTAATAACCGTGTTGCCATTTATGTTTGCAATCAATGCACCTATTCCCCCATATTGTCCGGTAGTTAAGGTTCTGTAGTCCTCAACATCATCCTCGGAAATGTAAACTGTATAGGGATCCAAGGATTCGAGCATGGCTTCTATACCGGTATGGATTAGAGCTTCCGGATCTATTTCATCAACATAATAGGCGTTGACTTCCTTAAAAAGAGTCGCAAAAATATCCAGGTTCTTGGCAATTTCGAAATATTTATCACCAGGTGGGTAAAACGCTAAAACGGATACAATGAATATGCTCAGCAATCCAAATGCGATCTTCTTTTTTAATCTTGACATTTTAGGTTAGGTTATTTTATTTATCAATCTCTTCAGGCTTTCTATCATTTTATCCTGAATAAAATTGAAAGGCAAAATTTGTTCCGAAATATAAATATAAGCAATGTTTAGCTTGGATTTATCATTTAAATTCAAGATATGTTTGTTCAATCTGTAGGCTTCCCTCAATCGCCTTTTTATTTTATTTCTTTCAACCGCTTTTTTGAATTTTTTTTTGGGAACTGAAATCAGAACCTGATGTTGTCCTTCGGATTTTATCCTGAAAATTATTTTGATGGGGTAGATCGAGAAAGATGAACCTTTTTCAAATAACTCACTAATAACTTTTTTGTGCTTGAGTATCTCTGATTTCTTCAGGGTATATCGAGGTGGGATATTTGCAAATTGATCCATTATGAAATCAATTTTGCAAAGCTAAAAAGAGTGGGATTACCGTTTGTGTTTTCTTTCGTCAGAAACGGATACTTTTTTTCTACCTTTTGCTCTTCTTCTTGCCAATACTGTTCTGCCACTTACAGACTCCATCCTTGACATGAAACCGTGCTTGTTTCTTCTTTTTCTTTGAGAAGGTTGAAAAGTTCTTTTCATCTCAGCAATTACTTTAAAATCAGGGCTGCAAAGATAATCAGCTTTTTATGATTTGCAAATATAATAAGCATTGCAGTTTCATGTCAATCACAATCAAAGATCAATGAATTAATCCGGTTTTTTTTCTTCAGTAGTGTTCTGAAGGCAAGCTTAAAAAAGTTTTTGACCATGGGGTTGTTGTTGAGTTTCGAGTTTCGAGTTTCGAGTTTTGAGTTTCGGGTTTCTTTTCGCCTATGATGTTTCCACAAGAAAAAAAGTTTTAACTTTTCAAAATTATTGATAAATACTTCGTTCAAAAACGATTAGTGTTCAACTGTAATATTTATGTAGTGAAACGAGATTAAAAATGACCAAATCAAATATTGACTTTACCCTGATAATGAAATTCCTGGCCAGGTTAAAGAAAAACAATAACCGGGACTGGTTTCAAAGCAATAAAACCCAATTTCAAAAAGCCCAGGAAGAATTTTTGGTGCTAGTCCAGCATATTATTGAGAAATTGAGTTTAGATATTCCTGAAATAGCCGATCTGGAGGCCAAGAAATGTATTTATAGGATTTATAGGGATATCAGGTTCAGTAAAGATAAAACACCTTACAAAACCCACTTTGGTGCATTTTTCACGCCAGGAGGCAAGAATAGTGGCAACGCTGGATTTTATCTACACCTTGAACCCAACAACTCGATAATAGCAGGCGGTCTTTATAAGCCCGATTCAGCAAAATTATCCAAAGTCAGGCAAGAGATTGACTACAATGGAAGTGATTTGAAGAAAATTGTAAGTAACTCTACTTTTAAAGAACTGTTTGGGGAAATACAGGGAGAGAAATTGAGCAGGGCACCAAAAGGTTATCCTTTGGATCATCCAAATTTGGAAGTATTAAAATTGAAAAGCTTTTTAGTTGTACATAACCTTGACGATAATCAAGTAATTAGCCCGAACCTTCCTGAGTTGGTTTTTAAAAATTTCAAGACTATGAGCCCTTTTATTGAATACCTAAATGTTGCAATTTCCTGAAAGCTTTGGCCATTGGTCAAACTGTAATTGTGTCATTCAACTTTCAATAGCTATCTTGTGATCAATTATCATGAAAGAATCTTTAATCAATAAATCAGGTAGGCATTTTTTACAGATTCCAGGCCCAAGTAATGTCCCTGAACGGGTTTTACGGGCCATTGACAGGGCAACCATTGACCATCGGGGACCAGGGTTTGCCAAATTGACTTTTCGGTTGCTCGAAAAACTGAAATGGATTTTTAAAACCTCGCATGATGTTGTAGTTTATCCTTCATCAGGGACAGGGGCTTGGGAAGCAGCATTGGTAAACGTGCTTAATCCAGGCGATAAAATCCTGGCTTTTGAAACGGGATTTTTTGCTACCATGTGGAAAAAACTTGCGGAAACCCTGGGGTTCCAAGTTGATTGGATAGAAAGTGACTGGAGGCATGGAGTGGATCTGGATGCCATGAAAATGAAGCTGGAACAAGATACAGATCATTCCATCAAAGCAGTGATGGTAGTACACAACGAGACCTCAACAGGTATAACCTCTGACCTTTATGCTGTAAGGAAAGTATTGGATTCTACGAATCACCCTGCCTTATTGCTGGCAGATATAGTTTCATCCTTGGGCACTACTGATTACCGACATGATGAATGGGGTGTGGATGTAGCTATTTGCGGTTCTCAAAAAGGGTTGATGTTACCTCCAGGGCTTGGATTTAATGCAATCAGCGAGAAGGCAATGATCGCATCCAGGAACTCTCAATTCAAAAAATACTATTGGGGTTGGGAGCAAATATTGGAATTAAACAAAAAAGGTTTCTATCCCTACACTCCGGCTTCGGGGCTGCTGGTAGGATTAGATGAAAGTTTGGATATGTTGCAGGAAGAAGGTCTGGAATCCATTTTCAAAAGACATGATGATTATTCCAAAGCCACCAGAATAGCGTTAAATCATTGGGGACTGGAAAATTATTGCAAAGATCCCGAACAATACTCCCAATCCACAACTGCTATTTTAATGCCTGATGGATATGATGCCGATCTGCTCAGGGCCACCATACTTGAAAAATTTGATATGTCCCTAGGAACTGGTTTAGGAAAATTAAAGGGCAAGGTTTTCAGAATAGGCCATTTAGGGGATTTGAATGAATTGACACTATTAGGGACTTTGGCCGGGGTAGAAATGGGTCTTGAATTATGTGGTATCCCTCATAATAAAGGAGGAGTACAGCAAGCAATGAACTTTTTTACCTCACTATAACCTAAACTGACTAAATGGAACCCAACGTAGTAGCAACTAACCCAATCCTTTCACTGATTGGTTTTATACTGGTAGTAATTCTTCTTTTGTTTTTGATAGCAAAGTGGAAATGGCATGTATTTTTGGCTTTATTGGTTCCAATAATGATTTTCGGGATAATTCCAGGTGTACAGCTAAACAATTTCGTAAGTGCCTTTGAAACGGGATTTGGAAAAACCTTAGGTAAAATAGGGGTAGTAATCGTCCTGGGATCCATAATTGCCGAAGCCCTCAAGCATACAGGGGCAATCAAGATCATTACTAATTCGATAATCAATTTTGTGGGGAAAAATAGAATGCCGCTGGCACTTACCGTTACTGGTTTTATCCTGGGAATAGCCATTTTCTCAGACGTCGCCTACGTGATACTTAATCCACTGGTCCATGCTTCCGCACTTGCTACGGGGACAGGAATAGCCGTTATGTCAACAGGGCTGGTTGGCGCTTTGCAACTGACCCATGCTATTGTGCCTCCCACACCTGGGCCATTGGCCGCAGCTGCCTTACTTGGCGCCGATCTTGGCAAAACAATTTTCTATGGTTCAATAGCCTGTTTTAGTGGTTCAATTGCAAGTTGGATATGGGGGCAATATATAGTTGGACCCAGAATACCGACATTGCCTTCCCCCGAGTTTTCTGGTGAAGAAACAACGGTGGAGAAAACCAAAGGTTCCAGTTTTAAAGCCTTTGCACCGATTATTGTTCCGGTGATCCTGATCGTGGGGCAGAGTGTTTCAAAAATTATTCTGCCCGAAGAAAATATAATTCGGGTTATTTTAGAATACTTGGGATGGCCTGTAGTTGCCCTTTCAATAGGGGTGATTTTAGCCTATTTAAATATCAAAAATAAAGACCATAAAAAGGACTCCACGAACAAATGGATTGAGAATGCGCTTAGGGTTTCGGCCATGATCTTGGTGGTTACAGGGCTTGGTGGGTCTCTTAGTGAAATATTAAAAGGAACACCAGTGGTTAATTATGTAGTAGCATTTTTCCAGGGATTTCAAGTCCCTTCGATTCTCCTCCCGTTTATCATTGGTATCATTGGTAATATGATAACCGGTTCAACCACAGTTGGTGTCATTACTGCAGCTTCAATAACAGCTCCCATGCTTTTCCAGCTTGAGCTTTCCCCGGAAGCCGCTATGCTTTCTGGCGCTTCCGGATCTGTTATGATCAAATATGTTAACAGCAGTTATTTCTGGATATGTACTTCGTTGAGCAAACTCCCGGTAAATGATGCAATAAAAGCTTATGGAGGAGCTACTTTTGTTGGAGGATTGGCCTCTTTTGCAACAGTTTGGGTATTATGGCAATTCGGTCTTTTGTAAGATAAATTCTTTTTTTATTGTCCCTGTCAAAGCATTGCTTTCCTAGGGTGTAAATTGAAACTTATATTTTCAATTTACACCCTTTTTGACATCTCCATTGAAATCAAAACCTCTTCCTCCCCTAAACTTACCCTGGGTTTTGGAGTGCTTTGGAAGACATCCAACCAACTGAAACTTATATTATCGCTCCTGTCAAAATGCCGTATCCAATGAAAAATAATGTTCATGCTTATAATCTGCAGGATTTTTTAAGTAAAGAGGTAAAAGGTTATCAATCGAATAATATTTGAAAGGGAAATTTTCACTTACTCATAGAGTCAATACATATAATAAAGTTTACGATTTATCAGTGGAAAAACAGATGTGTTACCTGGTTTAGCTTTAAATTAATGCTCAATTAGGGTCCAAAACAAAATGCCGTGTCCAATGAATAATAACGTTTATGTTTATAATCCATCATAGTTTGGAGTGATCCGCAAAATCTTGATAAGAGTATAAATAACTAATTATGGTATATTTGTATAAATGTTGCCGATAAAGAAAAAATATATTGTCAACGAGGCCAACAAAAAAATTGCCGTTCAACTGGATTTATCAACTTATGAGAAGATAGAGCAATTGCTTGAAGACTATGCTCTAGGTCAGTTATTGATTGAATCACTTTCTAACACAAAATTAAATCAATCTGAAGCCGAAACTTTTTATAAAAACCTACCCAAAACATCCTGAAGTTGCAGGTATTTTATACAAAGAAATTCTTAAAGGATCTCTCAAAATTACCATTGGTTATCCGAACCTCAATTGAAATATTCATATTCGGCGAATTCACTAGCTCGATTGACCTGTTGAAATTGCCTAAAGTTAAAAAATTGCAAGGATACTTACAGTTTTATCGTGTTCGATTTGGTGATTACAGGATCGGTTTTAAGTGCGATGAAGATATGTTGATTTTTTTAAGGGTTCTCCATAGAAAGGAAATCTATAAATACTTTCCATAGACAAGGAGTAATATCTGGCATTATCAAGTATCAAAAAGAAAAGACCCGGTTCAAAAAGAGCTGCGTCGATATTTGGATACGAAGGATGGTAGGACTTAACTTTGAATAATAATTCCTCTATATGGGACTGAAAGACTTAATAGTCACTCCTTTTATAATTTTCATTGTATATCTGATTGCGTTTATAGTTAGGTATTATGTTACAGATAGTATCACACGGAGATATTTTTTCCCTGCCCTTACCCTCAAAATCATTGGAGCCATATCAGTTGGTTTGATTTATCAATTTTACTATGGAGGTGGTGATACATTTTCGTATCATACCTATGGGAGCAGTATAATCTGGGAAGCCTTAATGGATTCACCTTTTAAAGGTATTAAGTTGCTTTTTTCAAATGGGTTTCACCAAGCTAATACTTATGAGTACTCATCGAGAATTTGGAATTTCACAAACCAGACCTCTATGATGGTGATAAAGATAGCAGCTTTACTGGATATTTTTACTTTTGCCACCTATTCAGCAACGGCTGTTTTGTTTGCAGTTTTGGGTTTTTCGGGTATGTGGGCATTGTTCCTAACATTTTATAGGATAAAACCTGCTATGCACCTCCCAATTGCAATTGCAGTATTTTTCATTCCCTCTGTATTTTTTTGGGGATCAGGGATTTTAAAAGATACTATTACCCTTGGAGCTTTAGGATGGTGCACATTTGCCATATATAATATATTTATCAAGAAAAAATCAATGCTATTATTTTCAATAATGTTGATACTAAACTTGTACCTCATTTTTTCTATAAAGATATTTATTTTGCTTTCATTTTTACCTGCTGCAATCCTTTGGGTATCCATGCATCATTTCCGAAATATCAAACTGGGAATACTTAACGTTTTGTTGATTCCAATGCTTCTCGGGACAACAGTATTTATTTCATATTATAGTGTTAGTAAAATAAGTGAGAATGACCCTAAATATGCGCTTGAGAATCTGGCCTTTACTGCCCGGGAAACAGCCTATGATATTAGATATTATACAGGTAAAGAGGCAGGGTCAGGATATGCTTTAGGGGAGTTGGATGGAACATTTGGCGGAATGCTGAAGCTTGCCCCTGCTGCTGTAAACGTCTCTTTATTTAGGCCCTATTTATGGGAAGTGAACAATCCCTTAATGATGATTAGCAGCCTCGAAGCTTTGTCTTTATTGATTTTAACGCTTTTTGTGATCATCAAAGCCAGATTGAGG